>JAGFXQ010000016.1 GCA_017861355.1 Bacillota bacterium | reverse complement strand
CATCTCGTCTTTATATCATTCCATCACTTCTTCACTGATCGAATCGCCATACCTCTAATTCTTCTTAGTTTATTCAATTATAACATTCTAAGTAAAGCTTATACAATATTATATATAATAATGTCAATTTTTGTTCTCTTATCAATTATTAAATCTAATCAGTCATAAGAAACCGGCACATAAAAATTATAATTCGGACCAGATAAAAGTAATATATAATAATATAGTACTTTAACCTGGTCCTTTTTCATTCTCTTATATTACTATCATTTTGATTTGCCATTATGACTGTAAAAATAGAAATCATGCTTACTGTGATATAAATACTGATAGACCGCTTCTTTTCACAGTTTTACACATAATAAGTAATCGCCTCTTCCAGATATGGCAGTATGAAATCACAAGCCTCCTCTGTTATTCTATATATAACAGTCATGTTCTTAACCGTCACAAAATCATCCGTTTTTTTATTATTCGTCATAAAGAACAATTCGCCTATTTTATTCGTTCCTTCGCCCATAGTATAGTAATTAATAAGGGAAAAAATCGTTTTCGCCTCAATGACACTATTTATTTCAGTAATGTTCTTCATAATCTTCGTATGAAGCGATAACGCTTCCCCATGCTCCACCAATTTGGTAAGATTTTCACTGTATTTATGAGCCTTCTGCGATAACAGTTTAATCTCTAATAAGTCTGACTTAGCTTGTATCAAGTATTCATGAATCGTCGCATAGTCTGTTGTATTGAAGCTTGGTTCCATTTCCTCCACTATTTTTACAGCATCAAATTCGGCTGTACAGTATTGAGCAACAGCCTCCTTTAGCTTCATCGTCCGTGTGCCTTTTACCTTTGCTCCACCTTCCGTAGCATTTATAACATCAGTATTTTTCATCTGCATAATAACAGCCTCAAACCAGCGTAAAAATGTATACCAGTCGTGACGCGTTTTGATGTTATTACCATTGATATCCTCAATAAATAAATCAATAGAACTTGGATGATCCGCAATTGCTTCTTGTATCTTTCCCGAATGCGATTGTTCCCCGTCATAAGCCATATCGTTACCGATCAAAATAATTCTATGGAATCCAAGTACTGCACATATTGCAAATGCAGCCGTGGCAACAGACCCTCCAGTTGGGATATTGGAATAGTCTTTACCAGTTATATTATAAATACTTGAGGCAAATTTCTCATACCCAAAAATAATTTTCTTTCCATTATGATTATCTAAAATATCCGGACTTGCTTCTAATTTACACAGAAGAGGTACGGTGAAGCCCTTCACATTCCCACAATATTTTAATTGCTTCAATGCATCCAGAACAACCACAAAGTCAGGTTCAATATCATGTGCCATAAAGGTTTCATAAGCTCGATCAACCGCTATAATAATTGATTTTCCCTTCGCGTCTTTCAGTACTTCAATGTTTTTATTAAGAGAGGGACCTGCAGCTGCTATGATTACCGGTATATCCTTCGGTAGTTTCTTCTCAATTTCCCAAATCGAGATAGAGTCTTTAAAATGAATTAGATTGGTTAATGAATTCTTCACAATCGGTTTGCCCATCAACCCATAAGTATTCTTAGACACAACATTATTGAATGTATTATCTTGTAATAACCCCTTAAATTCAAGATATAATTCCGGAAACAATCTTTTATATCCAGGTTGTACACACTCCACTTTTGAGAAAAGATTCATCCAAGTCAAGGTTGATGATATAATATAGGGAAGTTCATGTTCATTAATACCTTGAATAATAATCATCACATTATCATTCTTTATAACTTCTTCCAAATTATACTCATGTAAAGCATGAAGAAAAATCTGTAAAGAAGGTTCAAAAATAATCAGCTTATTATCCTTCGCCATTTTTCTTGTCAGTCCTTGAACAAATATTCCATTGCCAAAACCAAACATAGTATAAACAGTATCCAGATTTTTTGCATTATATTGCTCTGCCCACTTTTTTGCTTCTTCCAATGGGTAATATTTGCTGTTTAAGCGGTAATTTTCTCCGTCTTTTTCAATTACTAGTGCCATCTCCTGCGATCTGGTTTCAATCGAACTTACCCCGATCACCATATCTTCTTCCGCTAAGGGATGTTTTTGTAGTAATTCATATAGATAATGTCTGTATTCTCGGAGCACCTGCATGTTTTTACTATAATACATACTCTTCCCCCATCCTTATTTATATTTCTATTTCCAAAAGATGTTTTAAAACATCTGAAATGTCGTATTTTAATATATCTGCGAGCAAAACGCCGTCTTTAATAATCAAAGCCTCGGAAGCGTCCTTCAATAAATTCATTATGAGAATATTATATTCTGATATTTGATTTGTCTGATCCACATTTGATAAATAGTCAGTAATATGAACTAAGGTATCAATCGTTGGTACAAGCAAGGAATATCCCTCATTTTGCTTTTGCTGATAGAATTTATCCGCCATCTGTTCTATATTCCTTAGTACCTCATCTATGGTTATCTTAATATTCTCCATCGCTACTCCTATCCTGGTACATTATTCGAATTACCTACGAGCCTTTTATGGTTTCTGTATTTATAAAAAAATAAGGCCGGCCAAATGGCCGGCCTTATTTTTATACCATGGTAATATTACCTTAGTAATGACAATACGCCTTGTGTAGACTGATTAGCTTGTGCCAACATTGACTGAGCTGCCTGCTGAAGAATATTGCTCTTAGAGTAAGCTACCATCTCTTTCGCCATATCAACGTCACGAACACGAGACTCAGCTGCCTGTAAGTTCTCAGAGGTATTATCCGCATTAGCAATTGTATGCTCTAATCTGTTCTGAACAGCACCAAGTGAAGATCTCTGCTCGGATACTCTAGCAATCGCATCGTTGATTGTTGTGATAGCAGCGGTTGCATTAGTATATGTATCAACTTTATTAGAAATAGATGCTAAACCAGTAGCTAATGCTGTTGCTCTCATATTACCAATCTTAAGTTCAATACTCTGGCCGCTATTGGCACCAACCTGGAAGTTCATGCCTGTAGCAGAAAATTTACCAGTCATAAGAGTCTTGGTATTGAATTCTGTCTGATCTGCAATACGATCGATTTCTGATGTTAACTGAGAAAGCTCTGCCTTGATAGAATCACGGTCAACGGTTACGTTGGTATCGTTAGATGCCTGTACGGACAGTTCTCTCATTCTTTGAAGAATGGAGTGTGTCTCATTCAATGCACCTTCTGCTGTCTGGATTAAGGAAATACCATCCTGAGCATTAGTAGAAGCCTGCTGAAGACCTCTAATCTGTCCTCTCATCTTCTCAGAGATGGAAAGACCAGCTGCATCATCGCCTGCACGATTAATTCTATAACCGGAAGATAATTTCTCAGTGGACTTACCAAGAGAACCGGAAGTGATACCTAACTGTCTGTTTGTGTTGGCTGCTGCCATATTGTGTTGTACTATCATATTATAATTCCTCCTTGAAATTTGTTGTAGTAGCATCCTTGCTACTTGTCTTTAAGTATTATCCCCCATCCGGCCGTACGCTCCATCCAGGAGATTAGCTTTAAGTAAAATATCTTTACTTGTAATATATATCGGTATAATTATTGATAACTTTATACCTTTTTTAAAATTTTTTATTTTTTTTTGTCATAAAAAAATGATTGAACCTCATGTTGATTCGTCATAGTTTTATAGTAATTAGCAGCAGTTTGGTTGCTAACCTTTGATTTTCTTATTTCTCTTCGTTTATCGGAAAGAATCAACTCAAGTTTTGACTTGTTCCTCTGCTCCAATGCCTGTAGTTTTACACTAATACCGGTCACAGAGGTTATATACTCCTGCAACGTTCTAATTTCAACTTCATAACGATACCTGTTACTCAGTAACTCATCCTTAGCTCTGTCATAGATCAGTTCAAACCCGCTATCAAGCTTGTCAAGGCTTACTAATAATTCTTCCTTTTGGACTATCGTCTGTGAGAATACATCTTCATCAAAAGTTTCAAGAGACATAAGCTTTTCTTGGTTCTCTGTTATTTCCATCAGGTTATTTAAAACCTCAAGCTTTTTCTTGGAAGCATCAATTAACAATTGGATATATGTCTGTTCTGTTTTGTTGTTATGTAATTCCATCTCATACATCCCTTCTACATTTACTCATTGCATTATTTTGCAACTTTTGTCAAACTCATTACTTCTTTCCAAGTATCTCTCATTTCTCTGATGTATTGAAGAGCCTCCTCTAATATTTCAATATCCTTCTGAATATTGGCTTCAACTAATCTATAATAGATGTAGTCATATACAAGTTCAAAATCCTTGGCAACCGGATAGTTGAAGTTTAAAGTAGTTCTTAATTCTGTAATAATTCTCTCTGCTTTAATAATATTAATGTTGGCTTTATCGAGTTGACTCTTCTCGATCGCCATGATTGCCAGGTTACCGAATTTTATTGCTCCTTCATAAAGCATTAATGTCAGTTCTGCAGGAGATGCAGTTAATATCTTACTGTCATTGTAAGCTGCTGCTGCATTTGTTGCCATAACTTGTTCCTCCTAATTAGTTCGTATGATGACTTTTGTCAATTTCGGTGATTAGAAATTAACCCTTTGTACCAAGCATTGATGCCAGATTACTGCTTTGAGAATTCATCTTCGACATTGCTTTCTCCATCAATGAGAATTGTTTATAATAACGACTTTCTATATCGGATAGCTTGTTCTCCAGTGAACTCAAATCTCCCTTATAATCATCAATTTGTTTCTTTATTTCCTTATCATTATAAAAAGTAAAAGCGCTACGTAGTGATGAGCTCTTCGAACTTTCTGTAAATGATGAATAAAGCTTACCAGCCAATTCTGCAAAAGTAGCAGCAACAGCATCCGGATTCTCCTCCAGCGCCTTCATCAACAAATTACTTTTAGCAGAAACAGTACTATCGTCTGTGTCGCCATCAATGTGCAGCAAACCTTTTTCTGTATAATTTCCGGTTTTTACTCCAAATGATGACAGTGAATAGCTTTTATTATCATACGTGATACTCTGACTTAAGCTTGATCTCATCGAGCCTACAAGCGATGATAGATTCTCGTCTCTTCGTAACAATGAATCTTTGATTTTCGATTCCCATTTATCAATCTGATCCTTGCTCATTACCGACTTTTGATCGTCTGTTAAAGGTTCGAAGCCTTTCGCCGGATCTGAATAGTACAAATCATTCATCTCAGTGATCAGATCATTGTACTCCTTCACAAAACCCTTGATTTGCTTGAACACTGCCTCTTTATCATTTTTTACATTAATACTGACGTTAGTTGATCCCGTCGCTCCTAATAAAGTAAATGAGAGTCCATTTACTGTTACGTTATTCGTGCTACTGGTCATAACTGCACCATTATATTCGAAATTTGCACTTTTCGCAGATATAAGTGACATTGTTTTTCCATTGCTTAAGGCAATATCACCATCACTGCTGGACGTAGTGAAGGATCCTAATCCAATCGCTGCCAGATCCATTGTGCTGGACAGAGCAAACGCAGAATCAGTACCACTGGACTTGGAACTCAAGAAGAATCTTTTCTGAGTTGCATCAAAGGAAGCATTAATGCCTGCCTTCTTCATTTCCGACACCAAATTATCTATCGTAGTATTAGCATCAACCGTGATATTCGTTGGAGTTGTGCCATTCGTTAGTGTTATCGTTCCTGCACTTACACCCAGACTGCTTAAGGTCGTAGCAGATGTAACCGTTGAACCTAGCTTTGCACCTGTAACGTATTCCGCGCTAGCTAAATTAGCTACTTTAATCTGATGATTTCCTTCTGTAGCAGACGAACTCGCTGTTACAGCTACCTTGCTGGGATCTGAACTTTCGACGCTTTTTGTAGTAAAATTACTCTGTAATTTCATCTTATATAAGGATCCTGTATAAAAGGAATACAACTTTTTGTTCAAGTCCTTCCATTTATCCTGTTTCCATTCCGTCTTTGTCTTCTTATTTTCAACTTTAGTCTTTCTCAAGCGCTGTGCAGACATCAGCTCCGCTACGATACTTTCCGTATCCATTCCGGATGATAGACCCGATAATTTAATTGCCATAGCTGCACCTCCTATCTTTTCTCATCTACGAGAATTCCCGCAAGTTCCCACATCTTCGCTAACATGTCAAGAGTTTCTTCCGGAGGTATCTCTCGGATTACTTTATTTGTATCCTCATCAAGTACTTTAATCGAAATTCTCTTTGTCTCTTCGTGATAAGAGAATTCCGCTCTTGTTCTATGCATTGACTTAATCTTACTGTTTGCACGGGATATTGCATTTTTAATCTGCTGATCACTTGCACCATTCAGATTTTGGCCGTTACTCTGATCCTTCCCTGTTTGACCGCTCTCCGAGGTCTTAACAACACTGCCTGTTAACTCTGTAATGCTCATATTACCGACATTTTGCTCTTGGGAGCCAGTCTCTGTTCTCTGCTTGGGAGCAACTTTTGTAGGATCGTGATATACCGCTCCTGATAATACTTCTAATGACATAATGACACCTCCATGTGTTTGGGATTTTTATCTTGTTAACAACAATGCGTTTGCCATCCTTGACTGCACCATAATTCGCTTTGCGAAGATGTTTTTCTTCACAACAACATCCTATTTCTTATATCGGCTTACTTCTCAAAAAGTTTATAGTATTTCCGAAATTTATTCGATTACACGACAGCTTCGCGAACTTTATATTGTCATACATAAAAAGGCCCACCGAATCGGATTGCATTAGCAACCATTTGCGGAAAGCCTTAATAAAATGTCCGATATCTGATTATCCTAGCTGAATAATTTCTTTATTACATCATCTGAAGCGGTCGTTTCAGCTGCTTCCTTATTTGCTTCTTTAATCTGCAGGTAGATTTCTTTTCGATAAATTGGTACTGATTTCGGAGCGCTGATGCCAATCTTAACCTGGTCACCTTTCACCTCAAGTATTGTTATTTCTATGTCATTACCAATCACAATTGATTCATTCGCTTTTCTCGATAGGGCCAACATATTATTTGCCCTCCTTTGCCGCCTTGTGCGCCTGCAGTTGTTCATAGAAGTGATACTTAACCTCATATTCTGAGTTTTCTACAACAATCTGGGCACCTTTTCGCTCATCTGAATTAATAATAAATGGGGCTTTTAAATTCGCTGATATCTTCTCCACATCGGCCGGAACTGTGATCGAGATTAGAACTACAATGTTCTCCTCATTGATACTTCCAAGAGGTTTCAACAGCTCATCTTCTACTTCCGGATTATAATCTGTTCTTACAATAAAGGGATTGACAACCGGTATCGCCAGCGAAGGCTCTTCTAAGCTTTGAAGCCAGGAGATGTCCGGTCTTTCCCCTTCCTCATCGTCAAATAATAAAGTATATTTTTTATAATCTTCAAAACCTAAAATTCCATTTTCAAAATAGATTATTTTGTTTTCGTCAAGCTCAATCTCTCCAAAATGTTTCGTATTTACCAGCATTTCATTCGCCTTCCCTTCCAATAAATTCTCTTTTGTCGTCAGCTCTGATCGCATCTGCCTAAACATGCTTGGTCTATGCGAAAGGTGCATTTATTATACTGCTTTTATTATACCCGGAATATAACTATTTTGCACTCATAATTTTACAAAAAATCCAACAGGGTATTCTGTACAATCTTGGAAGCCGCAGATAGCGAGGCATTATAGATCGTCTCAGCCGCACTGTACTTAATGATTGTCTCTGTGATATCCACGTCCTCATTATTGGATAACAGCTCCTCGAAATCAACCTTCTGACTGGATAGGCGGTCTTCGGTAAGATTCAGTCTTACATAACGGCTACCCAGATCAGCTACAGCAACATTTACTCTGTCCTGTTCCTTCGAGGATGAGGTGATACCATTCTGGAAGGCCTTTTGCATAATATCCTTCTTAAGTACCAGCTCTGTGTTCAGCTGATCCTTCATCTTCGAATATCGTGCCTTCTGAACATCTGTTAAGGCTGAATCTTTCAAACGATCTTCAACCTCAGTAACCATATCCTCGAGCGCAATAACTTCATTCACCGTATCTGTAATATCACCGATGGATCGTCCGATCTGATGAGAAAATGCATCACTACCCTCCGTATTAATCGACAGCCTCTGATTAAAGTTTACTTCGTATTGTATCTTCTGAGAGGTCTTTGTAAATGTAATCGGATCCTGTTCCGGTTTCATACTGTCCGTCATGGTACAGTCAAAATAATGTTCCGGTTTGAGATCACCGTTCGAAAATCCTGTCTTATTATAAGTGGTTGAAATATCAACCCCATTACGCAACATATCATATGCAGCCGGTCCAAGAATCAATTCCCCGGTATCATAGATATAGTTGATCTGCCCACCGGTTGGTGTGTAAGCTGCCGGATCCGTCGCCGACAAGCTTTGGGTAATCGGCAGGGAAGGCTGAGCCACTGCGACTCCTGCAGAATTCTTAATTGAATAATTAATATTCGAAGGTATGGTGGTACTTAATTTATCGTAGGACAGCTGAAGACGATAAGTCTCTGTTAGTTTTGGCGCAGCATCAAAGGTCACCGCAGCATCGTCGTAATCAGACAGTTTATAGCCGCCGGTGATTTTGTTTACTGTCTGTATCTGTTCGCCGGTAAAGTTCTCCTTTATCGCATAGGTCAGATTCGGAGTATCCTCAGTAAATATCAGCGAACTGTCGGTTTTAAATCCGGTGAATACATATCTTCCGGCATAATTTGTATTACCTTCCTGGTAGATCTGCTGCTTCAACTGCTTCAGATTCTCCATAAGGGCAGATCGGTCCTTCGCTGTCAAAGTATCGGAACTACCTTGCACACAGTAAGTATTGATACCCGACAGAATCTCATTTACGGTAGTTAGCGAGCTCTCGGTAACATCAAGCCAGGACTTTGCATCCGGAATATTCTTCTCATAATACTGCTCCAGTTCCGACAGATTCGTACGCAGCTTTAATGCTCTTACTGCAACGATTGGGTCCTCGGAGGGTTTCTGGATCTTCTTACCGGTAGAATACTGCTGTTCCAGACCTGTCATATTGAATTTATTCTTATTGATGTTACTCATCATATTGTTTGTCATCATCTTATTCGTTATTCTCATAATCAAACCTCCCGACCCTATAAAATATATTTATAAATCATTCTTAATTTTAATTGTAATATTTCTAATGCATATCCTTCGGTATTTCTTTTCAGTCATTTTCACTGTCAGGAAGAATATAAAATGAATTTCCAATGGAATTCATTTTTATTCTTCCTTAGTAATGGGCTACGCCCATTACTATTATACGCCCATATAGTTAATCAGCTTATCATAGATCTCATCCATGACGGTAATAACCTTTGCCGATAGATTGTAAGCATTCTGGTAACGTACCAGGTTCATCGCTTCCTCATCGACATCTACACCGGATACTGACAATCTCTGATTGGTTATGCTATCCAGAATATTCGATTGACTGTCCGAGAAGGTTGCTGCCTTATCTGTATCGATACCGATTTCTGCTACCAAAGTCTGAAAGAACCCATCCGGAGCTCCTTGGGGAAAAAGCATCTTGTTTTCCTTAAGAGCAATGAGTTTATTCACGATGTCGTTTGCTTCGGTTCCATTGGTTATATCAGAAGTTGTTGCTAATTTATTTGTATTCTCAATCAGAGCCTCACTAACCGTTATGCTTCCTGCCGTCATAAAATAATAGGAGCCATAGAGAGGTTCATCATCCGGCACCGGTTCATAATATCCACCGGTCTGGGAATTGAAGGTATCAAAATCATAATATGAATAGTCATCGGATCCCTGTAAGGGGCCAAAGGTGTAGTCTCGTCCGGTAACCTTATTCGTTGCACTGAAGAAGTCCATACCGGAGCTACCGGTCAGATCCTGTCCTGTACGATGAATATCATTGAATGCTTTCGTAAAGGTTCGGACAAACTCATTTAATTTCTCCATATAATAAGGAATTCCCTTATAGTTAATGCTCTCCCCGATGGAAGATTGTTCATCAATAGCATCTGCTGTTACCGTATCCTCCAGCTCGAATGTATAGATGAAATTACCGGTCCCGGAATCCTTGGCTACCTCAAAACCGCTGTAATTGTAGTTACGGTTACCTACTGTAATAATACCAGTCTCCGGAATGTTCAACTTCTCCATTGAATTGATGTTACTATCCAGCATGGTGACAAAATTATCGCCGGCTTCTGCATTCACTTTGCCCTGAAGATTGAATTGATTGTTGCCATCTCGAACCTCAAGCAATGCCTGTAAGGTTCCACCAAGAGATGCGCTTCTCATATCAAAATCCTGTCCATTCTGCCACTTTATATCATATAAGCCGTCAACATCATTCAAGTTTGCTTTCTTCTCTCTGGGTACGACCTGTAAGGAATTATAGTTACCATCATCGACCAGAGTAATACTATCTATCTTCACTACATAATTGGTAACACCAAAGCCTGCGCCTACCTTCTTCTCCGATACAGATATATTCGCAATCTCAGATAACTCATCTATGAGAAGTGCTCGCTGATCACGCAAATCATTAGCTGTTCCACCGGTAACCTCCAGTGTATTGATCTGTTTAGTTAAAGCTGCGACCTGCTGCGCACAAGAATTAACCTGGTCCACCTTATTGCGGACCTCAAAGTTACATTCCTCCTGTATGCTATTTAGGTTCTTTGATAGAGTATTGAAATACTCTCCAAAGCTCTTAGCATAATTCACCACCTGAGTACGAACATTCAAGCTGGAAGGATCCTTGGATAATTCCTGAAGGCTTTCATACATGGAGTTAAATGTAGTGGTAAAGCCATCCACGCTGACTTCATTAAAATAACTTTCAATTTCATTCATATAATAGGCTTTACCGGAGTATTCACCATACATTGTATTGTTTGTCCAATACTTTGAGTCATAGTATTCTTCCCGCTTCTGTACCACTCCGGTTACACTTACACCGGTGCCTGCCATACCATAGGTGGAATTTACCTTCAAGGCCTTACCGGCCTTCTGTTCCATTACCTGTCTGGAATAACCCGCCGTCTCAGCATTGGAGATATTATGTGCAGTCGTATCCAATGCAGACTGATATGCATATAAACCGGTTTGTCCTATATTCAATCCGAAAAATGTAGATGCCATAATCTCACTCCATTTCTTTTATGATAACTTTGTTATAACATCCTCTAACATCTGACTAACCACATTCACGTATCTGGCGGATGCATTATAGGCATGTTGAAACTTAATCAGGTTTGTCAACTCCTCATCGGAAGACACCCCGGTAACCTCTGCTCTTTGGCTATTAATACTATCCGCCATCGCTGCCTGATTGGTGCTTATGGTATGGCATTGTTCACCGCGGTTTGCCATCTCTGAGATAAAGGAAGTATAATAATCACTAAAATTATAAGAGGTCAAGGTGTTCGGAGACAAGGTTGAGAAACTACTCTGCCATTGCGTGATCAATTTTTTCGCTGTCTCAATATCAAAATCACCCGAACCGGAATTACTGGATAATGGTATCAAAGCATAATTTTGCATGATTACGGGATTTACTTCAATCTCGCCTAAGGTAAATAAGGAATAATTATCGGAAGGGTCTTCCTCATTATAGATTCTGGTATGCATTGATTCAAAGGAACCATCCTCCAGTTGATAAGTCACATCCTCCCAGTCACCATATCTCGGCATTGATTTGCGGACAAATAATGCCTCGCCACTCGTCTTATTACTATCCATTCCCACAGGAGCATTATCCACATCAAGTATCTTGATTACAGAACCATCGGACTGAGTAACTGTTTTATTTGGGCTTAAGATATCATTGATTGTAGTTACAATTCCGTGAATCAGCTGATCAAATTGCGCTTGGGTAGTCATGACCACGGAGGAATTGATATCATTGTTATAGTCCAGAACTGCCGTGTTATATAGCGCATCCGAAGTAAAATTATCTCTTTTGGGAATATCGGTAAAGTTCGCCTGTTTGTAACCTCTTGCTGTTAATAGTCCCTTCAGGGATCCTATATCCGTATTATCCTGTGATGAAGCTGCCCTGCTCAGGTTAAATACATCAGTATTACCAAAGGCAACCCATACCGGCTTCAACATCTCTGTCGACTCACTAACCTTTACTGTATCCATCTTGAAGGACATATCCTCAGTTACGAAGGGCACTCCTTCTACATTTACGTTTACAATTCCAACCGCATTTTCTTTATATGTAATGTTCACCATCTTTCCCAACTCATCCAAAAGATTGTTACGTTGGTCGCGAAGATCGTTTGCATGTTCCTGTCCGGTACTTTCATACTGTCTGACTTTCCAGTTAAGTTGTTTAATCTCCTCACCAATATCGTTGATGCGCTTTACCTGATCCTTAATTTGAGTATTCAGGTTCACCTGGTAGTCATTCAACTGATTTGAGATATTCTCCGATCGTTCGACAAATGTTACCGCTGTCTGAATTAAGGATGCTCTGGCAACTACACTATCCGGCTCCTTCGCCAACTCCTGAAGAGATGTCCACAGATCATTCATCGTATTCTGAAAGGATTCTCCTTCGAGCTCACCAAATAAGCCCTCAATCTCATTGACCGAATTATATTGGGCTTCGTAAAAGGCTTGCCTACCATATTCCTGACGATAGGATCGATCCAAAAAGGTGTCTCGAACCTGCTTAACCTCAGCAAAATTAGCTCCTAGGCCTTTTATCATCGAGGAAGCATAGGAATCGCCTAACTTTATGTAATTAAAATCGGTTAGCACCGCTTGCTGCCGAACATAGCCCGTCGTATCCACATTCGCCAGATTATGCGATGTAATATTCAAAGCTGCCTGACTGACATTTAAGCCAGATACGCCGATATATAAGCCACTCATCGAGCCCATAGCCTACACCTCACCTGTCCCTTACTGCCTCGCATCGAACATCCCTGTTCCGGAAGCAAGAGTCTCATATTGAGAAGCTCCTTTTGTGTAAGTATTGTTCCCCGGCGCCATCCTTGTGCTTTGAATAAAATTCATGTTGAATTCTATCATTTCGAGGGATTGTTGTATTAAAGATTTATTACGATTATTCACTTCGACTAATCTCTGAATAGTACTTTTTAGATTATCATGTATGATAGAAAGAGCTTTCTGCTCACTTGGTTGCTTTTCCAATAGACCGATCAGGGTAGTTAAAGTAAAGTCACCGGACTTTCGATTAATTACCGTCCGAATATTTCCCATGATCTGGTCTCTTTTACGTTCTAAAGAATGAATTCTACTGACTGTCATTTGTTCTGATGAAGTAATCTCCTGCAAAGCATTCAGATCATTTTTAACGATAACCTTCGTCTTCTCTTCCGCAATCGGCAATAGTTGTTGATATACTTCACACTCTTCTTCTAGAACGCTAATCAATTCGTCAATTAAGCTTGCCACTGCTAACCCTCCGTACTGCAACAATCTGCAGACTTCTATTTAACATCAACAAGCGCCATTAAGTATGCTGGTGTTGATGCAATGAACGGCGCTTGGATTTATCCTGTTAAATAGTTTCAAAATATTCATCAACTAGTTTATCTGCCACATCTTGAATACTGACATGATATGCACCGGATTCCATACGTTGCTTAATGTCATTGATCTTAGTCTCTCTGACGTCCGGCGTGCGCGCTAAGATTTGTTTCGCTACCTGAAAATCCTTTCCCGTCTGGGAGATCTCAAGTGAGTCGCTAAAGCTTGCGCCTTTTGATTTTGCTGTACTCTTAACATTGTTTGTTTTGTACAATTGACTTACCTTGTTGAATGCATCTATACGCATTCTGATCACCACCTATCTATTAACTATCATCCCTACTGCCACATCTTGGCAGCCAACCCTCCGGAAGTATAAGGAACTCGCCTTCCTGTGAAATTGCTTTATAACATATTTATCGGATGATTTCCAATTTACATTAGACCTATTTATCAAATTTGTGAAATATAATAACGACATAATACGCAAAATTCCCCTACCAGAGGGGAATTTCTGCATTCTATTGAATTATATATATCATACTTTTAATCAAATATACTTTGAGCTTAACCAATCTTCTTCTTAAGAAGACCGATTGCCTTCTGGAGCTGATTATCCTTATCGACCGGAATTACTACTTCCTTCTGCATCTTCTCATCAAGCTCAACCTTTACATCCGGAGTGATACCGGTGCCATGAATATTACGTCCATTCGGAGTATAGTATTTGGATATGGTGAGCTTTACGGCTGATCCATCATTAAAAGGATAAACCGATTGAACAATACCTTTACCGAAGCTTGTAGTTCCAATGATTGTCGCACTCTTATAGTCTTGAAGTGTTCCGGCAAAAATCTCGGAAGCACTTGCACTGTTACCATTGATCAGTACTGCCATAGGTACCTTTACCTTTGTCTTATCTTTTGCAAATTCTTCAACTTTCTTATTATACTTATCCTCTGTATATACTAACAATTCCGGAGGAAGAATACGATCCAGAATCCTCACCACAGAAGTAAGTAATCCACCGGGATTATTGCGAACATCAACTACCAAGGCTTTCATTCCCTGTTTCTCAAGATCATCAATCGCAGCATCAAACTGAGTTACTGTAATCTCATCAAATTCAGAGATAGTCACATAGCCAATCTTATCCGGCAGCATCTTATGCTCAATTGTAGGGACCTCGATCTTCTTTCTTGTTATCGTGAAATCAATCGGCTCAGCCTCACCTTCACGCAGAATGCTAACCTTTACCTTCGTTCCTGACTTGCCCTTCATCTTAGTTACCACCTCGGACAAATCCATTCCAGTTACATTCTCACCATCCACTTTGGCGATGATATCACCTGGTTTGATTCCGGCTTGATAAGCAGGACCGGTTACAAAAGGTTTCACTATCGTGATTATTCCCGTCTTCGCATCCTGCGATACAGAAGCTCCGATACCATGATATACACCGGATGAGCTTTCCATTAAGGCTTTATATTCGTCTGCCGTATAATAAACAGAATAAGGATCTCCGAGACTCGCTATGAATCCCTTATATACTCCCTCGTCAAAGGATACATCTTTGACATCCTCAAGATACTTCAGATCAATCAGATTATCTAATGCTTCTAATTTTTCAACAATTTTTTGATAATTCTCTATCTCCAGACTACTTACTGAGATATCATCCTGCTTCCCAGTCTTACTGCTATTCTCTTTTGCGCTAACCTCTGCGGCACTGTCGATCTTAGCACTATCCTTTTCAGCTTCCGTCGTCTCGGTCAAGCTGTTGTTTGTATCAAAATCCGAGAATATCAACGCTGCACCAAGAACAACAACAAGTAGAAGGGCACTAAATAGCCCGGTAAGGATTCCGGTAAAAAAATTCTTCTTCATTTATGCCTCCTTTTGCCACCGATCGATGGCATTTTACTGATAAAAACAGGCAACCAGATCGGTTGCCCGTGTTCATTCCAACTTTATCACTCGTAGAACGTGAGCTTAGTCGAATTATTTAATAGTCCAGCTGCTCCATGTACTTCATATACTTCACAACCATCAACGCAATCTTAAAGGTGATTGCATCTTCGAATACGCGAAGATCAAGATTGGTACTCTTCTGCAATTTATCCAAACGGTATACCAGTGTATTACGATGAATATACAGCTGTCTTGAAGTTTCTGATACATTCAAGCTGTTTTCAAAGAACTTATTAATGGTTGTAAGTGTCTCTTCATCGAAATCATCCGGAGATCTGTTTTCAAAGATTTCCTTAATGAACATCTTGCAGAGCGGCATAGGAAGCTGATAGATCAGACGTCCAATACCCAGGTTATTGTAAGCTACTACATTTCTTCCACTGTAGAAGATCTTACCTACATCAAGAGCCATCTTTGCTTCTTTATAGGATCTGGAAACATCCTTAATCTCATTCACTATCGTACCGAAAGCCACATGAACCTTAGTCATAGCCTCCGTATTAAGCATATCCAGAAGCACCTTGGCAGTTTTGTTCAAGTCCTCATAGGTTTCATTCTGCTTCACTTCTTTCACCAGAATGATATTCTTCTCATCTACTGCAGTAATGAAATCCTTTGTCTTACCGGAGAATAAGCCGCGAACTGTCTCGAGTGCATTCGCATCCTTCTCATTCTTAGTTTCAATAATATATACCACACGTCTTGCTTCGGTATCAATATGAAGCTTCTTCGCGCGATTATATATATCCACCAGTAAGAGATTATCTAACAGCAGGTTCTTGATGAAGTTATCCTTGTCGTATCTTTCTTTATAAGCCACTAATAGATTCTGTATCTGGAAGGACGCAATCTTTCCAATCATAAATACATCCTCAGAGTCACCCTTCGCCAAAATCACATATTCCAGCTGATGCTCATCAAATACCTTGAAAAACTGATAACCCTGAATCGCCTGACTATCTGCAGGTGAAGCAACAAATGCTAATACCGCATTCTCATATTGCTCTGCATTCTCTATCGTTGTGGCCAGAACCTTTCCCTCCGTATCCATAACACAGATATCGATACGTGTGATTCCTTTTAAACCATCGATAGTGCTTTGAAGAATTTGATTGGAAATCATGTCTTCACTCCTTTATATTATATTTCTATTTTTCTTTAAAATTCATGTATATGAAAGATATTTTATCACTGTTTTCGTCAGAAGTAAACTAATTTTATTAAAATTTCACAAAAGTTTTCGTGTATTTCTATCAAAATCAAGCTCTCTGTATATAGTTCATTGACTATACTATTATCCAGAAATACCTACACCGCTATTACTAGTGGCACTTACTGGGTTATCCTCAAAAAAAACAGGGAACACATAAGTGCTCCCTGAATTATTCTTCTTATTAGTTAGTAACAACCTGCTCGGTTTCCTTATCGAAGACATGCATCTTAGACATATCAAATGCAATCTTTAATGTATCATCCGGTCTTGCAGTAGTACGAGGGTTAACACGTGCTGTGATCTCTAAGTTCTCATCAACTGTGAAGTATAAGAATACTTCTGCACCTAATAACTCGTATACTCTAACAGTAGCGTCAAGTACGCTGTCAGGAGAGCTGCTGATGAACATCTCTTCATCATGAATATCTTCCGGACGAATACCAACAACAACTGCCTTGCCATCATAATTACCGTCAATCAGCTTCTTAGCTTTGCTCTCAGGTAACTTTAAGGAATTGCTTCCGAAGTTAACATAGATATCGTTACCCTTCTTCTGAACGGTAGCTTCGATCATGTTCATTTGAGGTGAACCCATGAAACCAGCTACGAATAAATTCTTCGGTCTGTCATATAAGTTCTGAGGTGTATCTACCTGCTGAACCAAACCATCCTTCATAACAACGATTCTGGTACCAAGTGTCATAGCCTCTGTCTGATCATGTGTTACATAGATGATGGTAGTCTGTAATCTCTGATGTAACTTAGAGATCTCGATACGCATCTGTACTCTTAACTTAGCATCAAGGTTGGATAACGGCTCATCCATAAGGAATACCTTAGGATTACGAACGATAGCACGACCCATAGCTACACGCTGTCTCTGTCCACCGGAGAGTGCCTTCGGTTTACGATCTAATAAATGCTCAATATCAAGAATCTTAGCTGCCTCATGTACGTACTTGTCGATTTGATCCTTGGGAACTTTTCTTAACTTCAAACCAAATGCCATGTTGTCATAAACTGACATATGCGGATACAAAGCATAGTTCTGGAATACCATTGCAATATCTCTGTCCTTCGGTTCAACATCGTTAACTAATTTGTCGCCGATCCATAATTCACCCTGAGAAATCTCCTCAAGTCCTGCGATCATACGAAGTGTGGTTGACTTACCACAACCAGAGGGTCCAACGAAAATGATGAATTCTCTATCAGCTATCTCAAGATTGAAATCTTTAACAGCGATAACTCCGTTAGGATACTGCTTAGTTATGTTTTTTAATGATAAACTTGCCATTTTATATCCTCCTACATTCTTATACAATTCATGTGTTCTTGTACAACTAACTATGGCTTAATGATACACTATTTCTTTTTTATAAACCATATCCCAATTCCACAAAATAGGTTTTGCCCTTTTGTATAATTTGTATATTCAAATTTTAAAAAGGTAGATTTAACGATAATACGCTAAATATTTATGAAAATTACTGTCTATATTCAATAAAACCCTCACCCATAACCTCTCTTACATCGCTTACAATAACAAAAGATTTTGGATCGATTTTCTGCGCTATTTCAACAATTTTCACTATTTCCTTCTTTGATACCACACAGAAAAGCATCTTTTTATCTCGGTTGGAATACATTCCGGTAGCATTTATCCCGGTTACTCCACGGTCCATGTGATGCATGATGGCATGAGCAATCTCAGCGTAGTCCTCCGATATAATATATGCCATCTTGGCAAACTTCAGACCTTCCAGAATACTATCCGAGATCTTGGTCGTAATAAATACTGCGATAATTGCATAAAGTGCATTTCCCAGACCAAATACCAAGGCACCCAGGAAAATGACCGTTCCGTCAATCACGATCAGCATCTGCGGTACTGTGATATGTTTGCTTCTAAAATGTAGTAAAGTCGCCATCAGGTCTGTTCCACCTGTGGAAGCCTGTACCGAGAATACCAGTCCGATTCCCACACCACTGACTGCTCCGCCCAGGATGGAGGCAAGCAGATAATCCTGCAATCCAAGATCATAGACCGGTATAACCATAAGTGACAGCGAAAAAGCCAACATTCCGAATAACGAAGTCAACAGAAACCGGAATCCCTTTGCTTTGATTGAAAGCAAGAAGAGCGGAATATTACACATAAGGTTAAAAAACCAGACCGGAACACCACCGTCCACAATCCCTCTGGTCAGATACTTTACGATGATCGCCAAACCGGACACTCCTCCGGTAACCAGACCCATCGGTTCGTAAACCAGATTTACTCCAAGAGCCATAAGGAAGGATCCGATTAAAATGATGAAATATTTTCTCATGATAAGTATATTCTTATTGTTTATCTTTCTCGTTGACATAATTGCTCCTTTTATAAACCATTTTCACCGCCATGCGGACTTA
Organism: Bacillota bacterium; assembly: GCA_017861355.1. Lineage (GTDB taxonomy): Bacteria > Bacillota > Clostridia > Lachnospirales > Lachnospiraceae > Mobilitalea. The sequence goes on along the minus strand of JAGFXQ010000016.1, from coordinate 3,317 downwards.
TATTCTTTTATTACACTATTCGGGTAGATATGACCCGGACGATGCACTGTCACTTCAATATTTGTTACAATTTATGGTATACACATCCGATCAATTTATACATAATTCCGGTCCTGTAATATCTTTCGAAAATCGTGTCACTTGTCAAATACTCCGAGTTCCTGCAGCTGTTGCTGCACCAGAGCTTGATCCATAACGAATCCGCTGTTTTTATCAAAGCCGGCCAATCTGGTAAAGGACACGTCTGCCAGAGATGTTTTGTTATAGCTTTCAAGATAATTCATCTTTTGCACGACAGGCAGATTCGATTGCAGTGTTGAATATAGTTCTTCTATATACGTACTGATTTGTTCAGCACTATCAAGCTTGTCGATGGTTTTGATATAATCCTTCGTGAATACCTGCGCTACCACAGGGTTACTCTTCTGCTCCGTCTCCGCCGGGCTGTCCACCTGCTTATCCTCAGGGACCGCATCCTGCGCTACCGGGCTGCCTTCCTGCTTATCCTCAGCGACCTGCGCTGCTTGCTTGTCCGAGGTGTCATAACTTCCTTCCAAAATATCCGCTGCAGTGATCCCCGCCGAGATACTCTTCTCTTCAAATATGGTCTGATAAAGCTCCACCGGCATCACGGTATAATAGCTGATCTCCAGCCCCAGCATGTCCTCTGCCATCAATTCACCATAATCAAAGACGACCGATGCATCGAGATATCTGGTCATCGCCGACAACCGAAGCATCTGCGGTATGGAAGGCTGTACCGCAATCAGTTGTCGATATAGAATATCCGACATTGTAAACTGGGTTTCCGTCGGAATCGTAATATAAGTGAGTTGTTTTCTCCCGCAATGGAATACTTCCAAAACCATCTTACTGATGATATTGGTCTCTGCATCGTAGCAAAAAATCAAGTTCCTGCTTACCTCGTCTACACTTGGCACTGTAATGGGTTCCTGCGTAGGCTCCGGTTGTGCCTCAACGACCGCTTCCTTCTCCGGAATCATCCATAGCTTCATTGTGATCCGGTAGCCTATGGTTCCTGCAGTCAGTAATATTGCCACAATAAAAAAGGATTGTAAAAATCCTCTGATCAACATACTCTTTGCAGTTTGTCTCCGGTACTTGCCCGAATGCTTGTGTCTGACGGTCTTCTTCAAGTATTTCACCTCTCATTTCGAATATTTTACCATATCCAGGGCACTTTATCAACGTGTCTTTCTTCAAGGCAGTGTCATATATATTACAGTTCAGCCTTCCAAGGTGGTGAATACGACTGGACAATGGGATAGTTATTGTAAGCTGAACTGTAACATATATATCATCCGAACGGATCATTTCGTCCATCATAATAAAATTACAAGTAATAATCTCCCCGAATATGCTATAATAAAAGCATAGAAATCAATTCACAAGGAGGCACATCAATGAACAAGAAGACCGTATTGGTAACCGGCTCCTCCCGAGGAATCGGCAAGGCTATTGCTATTAAGTTTGCAAAGAAAGGCTACAATGTCATAATAAACTGTGCTCATAACGAGGAAGCCCTCCAAAAGACGAAGAACGAAATAGAAGGCTACCAGGTATCCTGTCACGCCTTTCTTGGAGATATCGGAGATTATGAAACAGCAAAAGACTTATTCGGACAGATTCGAAAGCTTTACGGCGGAATCGATGTTCTGGTCAATAATGCAGGCATCTCCTATGTCGGTTTGTTCACTGACATGACCCCGGAGGATTGGAACCGGGTAATTACCACCAATCTTTCCAGTGTCTATAACTGCTGCTCTCTAGCAGTTCCTGATATGGTGAGGAGTCAATACGGTAAGATCATCAATATCTCCTCTGTCTGGGGTAATGTAGGCGCTTCCTGTGAGGTCGCTTATTCCGCTTCCAAGGGAGGGATGAATGCTCTTACTAAAGCTTTGGCAAAAGAACTGGCCCCCAGTAATATTCAGGTCAATGCCATTGCCTGTGGCGCGATTGATACCGAGATGAATCATTTTCTGGAGGATGAGGAATTGATGAGCCTGATTGAAGAAATCCCAGCGAACCGCTTAGGTCGTGCGGAGGAGGTGGCAGATCTGGTCTATCATCTGGCATACAAAAATGAGTACCTGACCGGGCAGATCATCGGCTTGGATGGTGGCTGGATATAAAATAAATATTATCATTGATAGACGTTAATCAATCAACTAGTCGTACGCATATACTAAAGCAAAGAACCACTTCATGGATTGAATTCCATAAAGTGGTTCTTTTATTGATACTTCCATCGGCTTGGATTATGGTAATAAATAAGTATAGCTTATTATAGGTCACATCTGAGATACTGTCTGTATATTCCAAAAACCGATGGAGCTAGATGCACAGATAAAATCTCGAATCTGAGGAAGCCACTTCTCCTAGATCCCCTCGATTCCATTTCGTACACCTAGGATCACACCCAGATTACCCACATTACAGTCCGTGTCCCAGCCACACATATTTGCAATATTTATGGTCTTACTAAAGTTCCCCTGCCCATGAATTAAAGACAACAAAATCACTGCTGCATTTGGTATGATATGACAGCTACCTTCATAATGCTGATATTCAAAATGCTCTTTTACATAAAGAAAGCTGTTCTCCCAATCCTCATAATTCAGTCGATCGTACCAAAACTCTCCTTAATCCGCTCATAGGGCCAGCCTTCTATATTCGCCCCAGGTATAACCCCAATCACTTTTATATCTTTCATCCAAAGTCATTGCTGCACCCCTTTATTAACCTTTTACCGCGCCAATAATTATTCCCTTTATAAAATACTTCTGAAAGAATGGATATACAATCAATATTGGGAGTGCACCCATAACAGCAATTGCCATCTTTATTCCTGTTGATGGCAGAACAATATCCTGATTGATGGCGGCACTGCCCTGTGCGTTTGATAAAAGAAATTGCACATCCATAAGCATACGGTTAAGCAATGTCTGTATGCTATACATGGAATCTTTATTAATATAATATAATCCATTAATCCAATCATTCCAATATGCCAAGCCAACTAATAGTGTAACAGTAGCAACAATCGGGACCGACATAGGTAAAGTGATTTTCGCCAGAATACGTGCTTCGCCGGCTCCATCCATACGGGCAGCTTCAATAACAGCATCCGGAATATTGGCCGTAAAATAGGTTCTAACCATAATGATATAGAAGGCGCTCATCATTAAGCCCGGGATAATATAAGCCCCCCAGGTATTTTTAATATGGAAGATCTGAGTCCACATAATGTAGGAGGGCACCAAACCTCCATTAAACAGCATAGTAAAGAACAC
>JAGFXQ010000379.1 GCA_017861355.1 Bacillota bacterium | reverse complement strand
GCACTCCCTCTAAACATAAAAGGAACAGAGGCCGCTCCGGTAAGAGCCATATTAATAAAATGAATGATACGATAATTCATCTTGAATAAAAGTGATTTTAATGCTATATTAATAAAGTTGTATTTAGAAAAAAATACTATTTATTACCAAAATCACAGAGTGAATTAAAGGAGAAGAATTAACTCAATGGACAAGAGAAGGTATGGTCTTTTTACCGCAATTACCATGATTACTGGGGTTGTAATCGGGTCAGGTATATTTTTCAAGGCGGATAATGTACTTAGCTATACGAAAGGAAACGTATTATTAGGAATTATAGTTTTCTTTGTAGCCGCCATCGCTATTGTATTCGGATGTCTGACAATATCACAGTTGGCAACCAGAACGGATAAGCCCGGCGGGGTAATCGCATATACAGAGGAGTTTGTGGGGATCGGACCCTCCTGTGCCTTTGGCTGGTTTCAGACATTTCTTTATCTCCCCACACTATCTGCCGTAGTGGCATGGGTAACAGGTATTTACATCAGTCAGTTGTTCGGCTTGGAATTTTCGTTGGAAACGACTACACTAATCGGATTAGGAAGTTTAACCGGTTTATTCATTCTTAATACCTTGTCCGCTAAAATGGGCGGATATTTTCAGAATGCATCCATGGTAATTAAGTTAGTACCTTTATTGTTGATCGCTCTTGCCGGATTGTTCCTTGGTAAGCCGGGATCTTTGATTACGGAGAGTGTCAGCGGTATTTCAGAAGCAACAAGAGGTTTCGGATGGGTTGCGGCTTTTGCGCCGATTGCTTTCTCCTTCGATGGATGGATTGTTGCTACTTCCATCTGCGGTGAGATTAAAAACAGTAAGAGAAATCTGCCTTTAGCGTTAACGATATCGCCACTGGTAATTTTGTTGGCGTATGTATTATATTTTGTGGGAATCACTTCATTACTGGGACCTCAGACTATAATGGAGCAAAAGGATGCCTCAGCTTTCATGGCCGCTACCAAGCTCTTCGGTGATGTTGGAGCGAAGGTTATTCTGATCTTTGTTGTAATCTCGGTTCTTGGAACGGTGAATGGTCTTACCCTTGGATTCATCCGTATGCCATATTCCTTGGCATTACGTAACATGGTACCCGGTAGTGCATGGTTAAAGAAGGAAAATGCTGCACTTAATGGTATGCCCTTTAACTCCGCAGTATTTGCTTATGTACTATCGCTGTTGTGGATGGCAATTCATTATATCTCTCAGAAATTAGGAATGCAGGGAGATGTATCCGAGATTGCAATCGGAGTGAGTTATTTGAATTATATCGTACTGTACTTTGCGGTCATGAAGCTGGCAAAGGATGGAAAGATACAAGGAAAGATCAAGGGTTTTGTCATTCCGATCCTGGCTACCATTGGTTCCTTGGTCATTATATCGGGAAGCGTATCGCATCCATTATTCATCTATTATTTCCTGGTGTGCTTTACCATTATTTTAGCCGGTTATCTCTATTACAGGGTTAATAAATCCAAAGTCTTATAGTAGTATTAATATAAATGATTTAAAATGATTATATAATTTGATGTTATTCATCGGATTGTATAATCATTTTTTATTTCATCGAAAGTGCACTATAAAACAAAAAATTCTCCGGACAGAGAGCGTATGCCGCTTAAATAGAAGTTCTTGATTTTCATAGTTGTGACTCTTATCACATCTAATTAATATAAAAAGTTATATGGTATAGATAATATCATATGGATAATATTTCTGGGACAGGCAAAACTACCAGATAGAATGAAGCTAAGTTGTGAATCATAAAAAGGAGGAGCTTTCAATGAGTGAGTACATCAATAATAGGGAATACCGACAAAAGGTATTAAAAGAATTAATTATGGAACTACATGGCGGTAAAAGTGTAGAAGAGGTCAAGGAACGTTTTGGAAAGCTAATTGAAGGGGTATCTGCAACTGAGATATCAGAGATGGAAACTGCCTTAATCAGAGAAGGTATGCCGGTAAGTGAGGTACAGCGATTATGTGATGTTCATGCAGCGGTATTCAAAGGCTCGATAGAAGAGATACATCGACCGGAGAAGGAAGAGGATAATCCCGGACACCCGGTATTTACCTTCCGAGCAGAGAATAAAGCAATAGAACGATTACTTCGCAAACAGCTCAGACCTGCACTCGCGAAGTATCAGGAAGAAGACAGCTCACAGAATCTGCAAGTATTAATCGAACAGATGACAAAACTTTGGGAACTGGATAAGCATTACCTCAGAAAAGAGAATTTATTATTTCCTTATATGGAGAAATACGGTATTACTGCACCGCCTAAGGTAATGTGGGGTGTGGACGATGAGATTCGAGAACAAATTAAAGCAGCGACCACTCTTTTGAAGGAACATCCCTGTGAGAAGCAGAAGCTGAGTGAACAGTTAGAAGCTGCGTTCAGTAGAGTGGAAGAGATGATTTTCAAGGAGGAGAATATCCTATTTCCTATGGTGTTAGATACTCTGTCAGAGGATGAATGGCTTAGAATTGCAAAAGAGAGTGCAGAGATAGGCTACTGTTTATACGAACCTAAAGTAGAATGGAAACCGATTCGGGTAAATGTAGAGGAGAAGGTTCAGCAGCAGGGTGAGGCAAAGGCAAGCGACGGATACATCAATTTTGAATCCGGCCTTATGTCACAGGCGGAGATCGAAGCGGTATTCAATACTTTACCTGTGGATATTACCTTCGTCGATAAGGATGGAGCAGTAAAATTCTTTACCCAGGGCAAAGAGCGTATCTTCCCAAGAACAAAGGCTATCATTGGCAGACAGGTATCCAATTGTCATCCGCCGGCAAGTGTTCATATTGTAGAAGAGATCGTGGAAGATTTGAAATCCGGTAAGAAGGATCAGGAAGACTTCTGGATTCGAATGAAGGATAAATTTGTTCACATACGCTATTATGCTGTTCGAGACAAGGAAGGACAGTTCATGGGAGTGTTGGAATTCACCCAGGATATTGCACCGCTTCAGGCTCTCCAGGGTGAGAAACGATTGGTTTCGGAAGAGTAACACAAATTTGATTAAGAAGATTTGCAAATATAAGGTATATAATAATGAGAGAATCCACAAGAAAGAAATACTTCTAGCTTGTGGGTTCTCTTTTTTTGACCAGCTTAACGATTTATCATTTTATGTTACTTTGCAGTAATTACTTCCTATATAACAGAACTTTCCACTATGGATAATTTCTAGTATCCTCTATTAGTCATTTGATCTTTCGGTTGGATTACATTCAGAAAAATAAAATAATCTCTCATGAAAAAGTAATAGACAGAGAAAGTTTCGGAAACACTGTATTATAGTTGCAATGTGAAAATTCAATACATCAAC
>JAGFXQ010000378.1 GCA_017861355.1 Bacillota bacterium | reverse complement strand
TGGTTCTTTGCGGTAAAAACAATTACGCAATCCGGGACTTGGTGTGAAGCCAAATTTCACAAACAGGCTCTGCATTTTACCATCTATATTTTCTATTTGTCCTGTTTTCAATCGTGAAGTAAGAACGCGCATGGGTGGTAATCGAATAACCCGAACATCATGTAGCCTTAATGCTTCACGACTGATTTCAGACAACTTTTCAAATGTGATCGTCTCATTTTTTTCTATTGTGGCAAGCCTTTTTTCGGTTTCTTCATAAAGCAAAGTAATGCCCGAAATTTTCTTGATACCGCTCATTAGCATTTTATGAAGAAAATCATCGACAAGATGCCTTAGCTCAGATAAGGCTGAAATTTCCGTGTCAAGTGATTCGAGCTTGTCCACAAACGCTTGTATCAATGCCGTCGTGTTTTCACTTTTGAATATAACGACCATATCCTTAACCGGGATTTGCAGTTTACGTAAAATAATAATCTGTTTCAACCGTTCAAGTGCGACGGTATCATAATAACGTTGGGTTTTGCAATCAGGATGGTTGCTCCATAAAAGCCCCATTTCCTCATAATATCTTAGTGTCCTGCTCGATATGCCGAAATTTTCAACAATTTCGTTTATTCTAATCAAGTCCAAAAACATCACCGCCTTACAACTATTATACAAGTTGACGCAGGGTCAATGTCAATAGTATTGACAGATTATGTATAATTATTTTATTTAATATGATATGATTGTATTTATGATACAGGAACAGGAAGTTGTTGTATGGATTATTAATATCAGGAGGTATTAGCTTTTATGGATGACGAATTGAAAATCAAAATGTACTCATTTACGGTGGATAGTAAAGCCCCGCATGATTTAGCAAAATTTTATGCGGCACTGCTTAAATGGGAAGTAATGCTGATCGACGATGATTGGGCATGTGTGTATGCTCCAGGAACCAATCAGGGAACCTATCCTTGTATATTGTTTCAACGGAATCCTGAGTATAAACCGCCTGTGTGGCCTGAAAAACCTGAAGCACAACAACAAATGGCACATATGGATTTCGCCGTTAATGATTTAGAAAAAGCAGTTCAATATGCAATCCAATGCGGAGCAACCATCGCAGATGAGCAATTCTCTAATGATTGGAGAGTTATGTTCGACCCCGCCGGACACCCTTTTTGTTTATGTCAAATGAAATCAATTATCGAAAGTGCACATTTTGGTTTGTTATAGAATGAGGAAAATTATATGGATAGAAATGAAATATTATTGTTATTAACGGACCAATGGAATGATTGGGAAGCAAGCTATACCATTGCAGTAGCAAATTCTTTTTCTGAATATGATGTCAAAACCATTGCAGCTGATCTAAACGATAAAGTATCAATGGGTGCTATTCGGGCAAAAGTCGATTACAGTATAGATAATTATCAAAACTTTGATCGTTTGGCAATTGTTATTCTTCCAGGGGGTCTATCATGGGAAAACAACATTTATTCTGATATTGCAAAATTTATTAATACTGTTGTCGATAAGAAGATACCGGTTGCTGCCATCTGTGGAGGGACTCTCTTCTTATGTAGACATGGCTTTCTTAATCGTGTAAAACATACGGGGGATTCTCTGGAACAATTTCTGAGTCAGGAAAGATATACCGGAGAAAACCTTTATATACCGGCGCAAGTGGTAGTAGATGGCGGGATTATTACAGCGAATGAAACTGCTGCTGTGGAATTTGCATACCATATTTTCAAAATCCTGAAAATAGATTCTGATGAAGAAATAGAACAATGGTATGATAACTTTAAGAATGGTGCTATTCGATAAATTACTTTACCGAGAAAGGTATTATGGATAGTGCTATCCCAAGCAAGTTATGCAGAGTATGCTTTAACCAACTTCACTAACTTGATTTCCTTGGCCATAATACATATTATATTTCAATGGTTTTATTCAAAAAATAATAGTATTATTGCTCCAACTATTCTGCAGTTTATATGGGACTTTATTCAATGGTTAATTACTTAGAGGCTGTTTCAAAATACTGGATTAGCTATAGCAAGGGTAACGCACACACCTACTGTAGATAATTCAGGTTTTGAAACAACCTCATTTTGCATTCACCGCCGGATCAATAAACCGGCACACAGATTTCACAATAGTTTTTCTTCAGTACTTCCATCTTATATCGCTCTAGAATTGGTCTTGTCTCATCCATTTGATAGTTGCACGTGAACAACTCGTGAAAAATAACTTGCCATGCACTTTGAACTGCTTCCGCGGTATGACAGATTAGAAATACAGCATATTTTCCTCCGGAAATAAAGCCTTTGGTAATATAATCGTCATGAATACAATAATCATCTGAAATAACGATACAAGTATCATAGCGACAATTCTGGGGTTCGACTAATTCCGGATTATCATGAGCAATTCCCAGTATAATAGCATGGTCATCCATCAAACACTTCGAACGAGCCCACCCCTTTAGTTGTTCCATTATTTGTACATTGTTTTGACCATAAGGACCTACTTGCCTTAAATAGGCTATTCTGCAATATGGAATATCTTCAATACTTAGGTTCAATGTTTATTATCCTTTCTATTTTTAGTACATCGATGTCTGAACTCATCCTATATCGATTTAAAATTTATATCAAGTAATCTTTTAAAATTCTCTTTTTTACTATATTCATTACTCTTGTCCCTATCGGAAAATCAAAAATCATGAGTATTACAAAATTGTGGTTGCATAATGGATTGTTAGGTATTATGATATGCCTTGTGCGTTTTCACATAACAGAATAAGAAAGGACTTTACTATGTCAACTCAAGTTAATCAAACGAACATTGCCAACCCTGCACCTCTGGGTCTCTTAGGCTTTGGCATGACCACAATTTTATTAAACCTACATAATGCAGGTTTCATTCCTCTTTCTATTGTCATCATTGCAATGGGCTTCGCTTTAGGTGGTGCTGCTCAGATTATCGCTGGAATTATGGAATTCAAGAAGAATAACACCTTTGGTGCAACCGCATTTACTGCTTATGGTTTCTTCTGGTGGTCACTTATCATTATCTGGATAAAACCTTTTCCCGGAATTGAAGCTGCTGACTCTGTGAGCATGGGATTCTACTTAGGCTTATGGTGTGTCTTCACTCTCTTTATGTTCCTCGGAACCCTGAAACACAATCGTGCTTCTCAGGTAGTTTTTGGTACGCTTACCATCCTATTCCTGTTACTTTCCTTAGCGAACTTCACCGGCTCAGAGGCGATTCATACCGCTGCCGGATATGTCGGCATTCTCTGCGGAGCTTCTGCCATCTATAACGCAATGGGTCAGGTCCCCGGATATGTCGGCATTCTCTGCGGAGCTTCTGCCATCTATAACGCAATGGGTCAGGTCCTCAATCAGGAATTTGGTAAGAAGGTTATGCCCCTGTAATGGTTGCTACCTATGCCTTGTTGGTATATGATTGATTCATTGGCTTTACTACAAGATCGCTATACGACAAATGATTAACTGAAATGTCGGGCGACCGCACTTTCATTCTGATATTATGGGAACAAAGGGGGAGCATAAAATGAATCTCATTGAACAACTTAACCGTGCAATCGATTATATTGAATTGAACCTGACTGATTCCGAAGCACTATCATCGGTAGCTAACATAACCTCGTATTCTACGTATCACTTCCAACGCATCTTCAACTACCTTACTGACATGCCGCTTTCTGAATACATCCGTAAGCGCAAGTTGTCAGTGGCCGTGGTGGACCTGCAAAGGGGTGAAAAGGTTATCGACGTTGCTATAAAATACGGATACAATAGTGCAGACAGCTTCACAAGAGCCTTTGAAAGGCAGCATGGTTTCACTCCGACGATTGTCCGGCAGGATGGCGTGAGTTTTCAGATCTACCCTCCTTTAACTTTTCAAATTCAGATTAAAGGAGTGCAAAAAATGACATGTAAGATTGAAGCAAGAAAAGCTTTCCGGATGTTTGGCGTCTATGGAGAAATAAGTGCTGATATGGAGAAAGCTTTTACGGAAGTACCGAAGTTCCGCATGCAGTGTGACGATGATGGTTCTGTCGATGAAATGAACACCCTATTAGGGGTAGAACCTTGTACAATGCTTCATGCTGCTCTTTACGACCATACCGAAACCACATTTAAGTATATGATCTGTCAGTATGTACCGGATACACTTTCCATTCCTGACCATTTTGACATATTGCAGGTTCCGGCGATGACATGGGCTATATTTTCAGTAGATGATTGTGAGATGCAGCAGATGTGGAGGCGAATATACGCCGAATGGCTTCCTACCTCAGGCTATAATCCGGTAGGAGATATCACTTTTGAGATGTATTATGGCAAGGCAGATAATCCGACAGGCGAGATCTGGATCCCTGTTGAGTCCCAATAAATCCAGTCTAAGACAGAAAATGTAGCATAAATAAAGACCACCCCTTGTGATGCAGTCCATCGTTATGATGAATAATGCAAATCACTTGTTGGTGGTCTTTGTGTTTTTGTAGATCATTACTAATATAGATTCCTATGTAATTCAGATATAATTGTACTGATCCTTCTTCTATATAATGTGTATTAAGATAGTAACAAGAAGTAGCACTGCAATACCAC
>JAGFXQ010000123.1 GCA_017861355.1 Bacillota bacterium | reverse complement strand
CCAGCTCCGATCGTATGCTTTCAAGCGAGCTTGAAGCATACTCACTACGCTATATCATATTATTTCTGTAGGAATAATTCAATCATCTATTTCTTTCTTCTCTGGTATGTGCTTCTAACCCTTATCTTATATGGCTTTTTCCGACATGTAATACCAGTATGTTAACGAAAATTTTCGTGAAAGTTCTGTGTAATATAGAGTTAGTTGATTTTATCAAGTTACTATATTATAATGATTACACAGAATAAGTATCAAATGTAACCATAACATGATTGCATTCAATTTTGCATACACTTTATCATCACCAACAAAGGAGGCAATATGTCAATTGATTTTCTAACCGGTAATGTTAGTTTTTTGCTTGTATTTATGGAAGGAATTCTATCCTTCTTCTCACCCTGTGTAATTCCCTTAATACCGATCTATATGAGTTATCTTGCAGGAAATGCGAAGCGTACCCAAGAGGATGGATCGATCATCTATGACCGTAAGCGGGTGTTCTTACAGACTGTCTTTTTTGTAATAGGAATCTCTTCGGCTTTCTTTATTTTAGGTATGTCGTTTACTGCCCTTGGAACCTTTTTTAAGACAAATCAGATGCTCTTTACCCGTATCGGCGGAATTATTATTATTCTATTCGGTCTGGTACAGGTTGGATTTCTTGATCTTAAGTTCTTACAGCGGGAAAGGAAGATTCAGCTTTCTCTGGAGGACCGCAAGATCAACCCCCTTCTGGCCTTTGTTATGGGATTTACCTTCAGCTTCGCCTGGACTCCCTGTGTAGGTCCTGCCCTATCCTCCGTACTGATTATGGCTTCCTCCAGCAGTAATGCCTTCCAGGGTAACCTTCTGGTGCTGGTTTATACCCTCGGCTTCATCATCCCCTTCTTGCTTCTGGGATTATTCACAACCCAGGCTCTGAACTTCTTGAAGAAGCATCAAAAGTTATTAAAATATACCGTCAAAGCAGGTGGAGTTCTTCTCATTCTGATTGGTATCATGACCTTTACCGGATGGATGAACGGTATCTCCGCTTATGTGAATCGATTTGCTCCTAATTCCTTCACAACCAACCAGAACGACAGTAGCCAGGCAGCCATAACACCCACGACTGTACCGGCTTCCTCCCCTACACCAACCACAGCTCCTGACAATACTACCGTAACCGCCTCTCCAACCCCGGCCCCGGAGCAAAACGCCACCCAAAAGATTATCCCTGCCTTCGATTTCACTCTGGTCGACCAATACGGCAACGAACATACCCTCTCTGATTACAAAGGTAAGGTAGTATTCCTCAACTTTTGGGCAACCTGGTGCCCTCCCTGCAAGAAGGAGATGCCGGATATCGAAGCTCTCTATCAGGACACCGGTAAGAACGAAGGGGATATCATCGTATTAGGTGTCGCTAATCCTGTGAGCGCAGAATATCCCAACAATAGCGATGTATCGAAGGATGAAGTAATAAAGTTCCTTAAGGACAACAATTATACCTTCCCGGTAGTATTCGATACGACCGGAGAGGTTCTGGCGAACTATTATATCTCCTCTTTCCCTACCACCTTCTTCATTGATGCCGAAGGAAATGTATATGGCTATGCACCGGCGATGATGACAAGAGATATTATGGATAATGCAATTCAGCAGACCATCGATTCAACCAAACAATAGATGACAAGCTATACAAACTTTTATTCATGAACAATAAGGAGCTCTTCCAATGAAAAATGGATATAATATTCCCTGCAATATCGCACAGACGTTGAATCTGATCGGTGACAAATGGACTCTGCTGATTCTTCATCAGCTTATGATAGAGCATGCCACCTATAAGGACATTCAAGATAGTCTCTCCGGAATTCCGACCAATCTGCTCGCAGATCGCTTAAAATTTCTCGAGACGGAGGAATTGATCACAGTTGCTTTATATCAGTCCAATCCACCCAGATATCGATACACCCTGACACAGCGTGGAGCTGATCTTGCAGATGTCTTCCATAGTCTGTTTCTTTGGGGCGAACGGAATTTGCAACAATGTCACAAGCACTTGACGCACATAGAATGCGGTCATAGCATAGAATTACAGTATTATTGTAATCAATGCGGTAAGACTGTCTCCCGGGATGAGCTTCTCGTAACAGGGGAATAAAAATGACTTGGATTTTCCCCTTTACAATCCGGAAAACATTTGCTACAATGCACTTGAAGTACAAAAATAAATGTGTAATAAGAAAGGACGGTTTTGATGTCGGTATTATCTGTAAAAGAGGTTTGTGCAAACTAGCACAGAATTGAATTAGGTCGGGTGCACTTGTTGTATACCTTATTTTGTTGTACCCAACTTTCTACCTTTACAGTATAAATACTCAAAGCTGTCTTGTAATAGAGGATATCGTATGTCTGATGCATACTGTTATCCGCGTATATTTACGTAAACAAGGCATAATAGGGTAATCCTGTTATGCCTTTTCTATTCATGATGATGGAAGGTTCGCGAAGCGTACTTTCTATTGTTTAGCGTCCGTTGGTTAATCCTTCGTCGCAAAAGACATCATGCCCACAGGGAGTATTCTACCCAGCTGCAATGGTAGGTATTACTGTGGGCTTATTTTAATTAGGAGGAATCATCATGATCAATAAATCAATCAATGCGTTGGAATTTAATAAAATACGGAATAAATTAAGCGAATATGCAGTGTCGGAACGGGCAAGGCAGAAGCTGTTGGAGTTAGTGCCTTATCTTAGTGAACGTGAGGTTAAGGCGAAAATCAATGATACGACGGAAGGTAGAAAGATACTGGATCACATCGGTACTCCACCGCTGGCAGTCATGAAAGACATCGAGATGCTGACGGAGCTGGCCGGGAAAGGCGCCATGCTGGTGCCGGAGCAGTTAACACAAATTGGGTTGTTCATCAATGCCTGCAAGAGAATGAAGGGTTTCCTAAAGCGTGCGGAATCCTTGGGAGTTGCTATCGCAGGTTATGGCGGTTCCATCCATGAACTGAATGACCTGTCCAGAGAAATCGAGGAAAGTATAAGAAATAATGCAATTGAAGATAGCGCTTCCAAGGAATTGAAGGACATTCGCCGAAAGATGGACCAATTACGTAATGAGATGAAATCGAAGTTGGAGTCCCAGCTTCGCAGCAAAAAAGAGTGGTTTACCGATGGGTATGTCGCTACCAGAAATGGACACTTTACGCTCCCTGTTAAAAAAGAATATAAGCATATGGTCAGCGGGTCTGTTCTGGATATCTCCTCCAGCGGCTCTACTTATTTCATTGAACCAACAATCGTCGCCAAATTAAAAGAGGAATTATCTATTCAGGAAATTGCAGAAAGTAACGAAGAACGCCGTATTTTATATGTACTGTCTGCCTCAGTCGGAGAACATGCGAATGAGTTCGGTCTGAACATGGAAGCAATGGAAACGCTGGATTTTATCTTTGCTAAGGCGAAACTCAGTGTAGACATGAAGGCAGTTCCGGCTACGATCAATACCAATCGGTATATTCGGCTGGAAAATGCCCGTCACCCCCTGCTTAAGGTAGAAGAATGTGTCCCATTGAATTTTGAATTAGGCAACGGGATCAATGGTATTGTAATTACCGGACCAAATACCGGTGGCAAGACAGTAACACTGAAGACAGTGGGTTTGTTAGAGCTTATGGCACAGAGCGGACTTCATGTACCCTGCGATCAAGCACAGTTGTGCCTGAATAATCTGGTCCTATGTGATATCGGAGATGGGCAGAGCATCTCGGAGAACTTATCCACCTTCTCCTCGCATATTACGAATATTATCAACATTATGAACTATGCCGACCGGGAAAGTCTGGTACTGCTCGATGAGTTGGGTTCCGGTACGGATCCTGCAGAGGGAATGGGAATCGCAATCGCAATTCTCGAAGAATTGAGTCAAAAAGGCTGTCTGTTCGTAGCCACAACTCATTATCCCGAGGTGAAGGAATATGCTCATAAAGCGCCGGGACTAATCAATGCTCGAATGGCTTTTGACCGCGAAAGCTTAAAGCCTTTATACCGTTTGGAACTCGGAGAAGCAGGCGAGAGCTGCGCACTCTATATTGCTAAGAGGTTGGGTCTACCCAGACATATGCTAGAGCGTGCTTATCATGAAGCTTATGGTAAGGATAATGTAACAGATACTGAGAAAGTTGGTCAGAGTATCGATCCACACTTCCTGGAAGATGCCGCAGAGGCTTCTGGTATTCACTCTACCGCCCCGAGATTAGTATCTCACATTGAAAAGCATATCGAGCCAAAAACTGCGAACGGCCGAAGCCTGCGTTTCAATATCGGGGACAGCGTAGTTGTTTACCCTCAGAAGAAAATCGGAATCGTATTCCGTAAGGCTGATGAGAAGGGCGAAGTTGGAGTCCAAATTCAGAAGAAGAAGGAATTCATCAACCACAAACGTCTTCAGCTGAAGGTGGCTGCCTCCGAGATGTATCCGGAGGATTATGATTTCTCAATCGTTTTTGACAGCGTAGCGAACCGAAAAGCAAGGCATAAGATGGAGAAGGGTTATCAATCCGAACTTGAGATTGTATATGAGAAAGAGCAGGCAAAGTAACGGCTCTGCTATTTTAATCCTTCTCATCGGATGAATCACACGGGCACACAGAATAGGTATGCCATAGGAGAACTTATATGTTCGCTTATGGCATACCTATTCTTAATGTCGTCCGGCAAACTAATATCGACTTTACTCCCGGATACCCGAGATCTCCACACTAAGCTCAAGACACTTCTCATCTCCTTGATAGCTTAAGCTCACGATTGCTCCTTCCGGTGTACTTCCGTTATCTATCTCATACCCCTCAGTATCACTCTCGGAATGTAGCAGGGTATAACCAAAGCCTTGCAAGTCAACCAGATAGTCTTCATACATCTCCGCGCTTATTTCCACTATGGACAGTTCGCAGGAATCAACATCCTCCGACACATAGGTAATCACTCCTGCTCCCAGTTCGGGGAGACACTTTGCCGCCTCGCCTGTTGGCCACTCATATTCGGTCAGCATCTCCTCCTCCGGTATCTCATCGGTTATGCTTGAACTTATCTTTTCCTTCAGATTACAGCCTGCAACCAAAGAAGATAGGGCAATTATTATGAATACATGTGATGACAATTGCAGAGACTTCATCAATCCTCTATTCCCTCTTAATCCCTCTCCCATTTTATCCACTCCTTTGCACATCCTGTTTCAATGATCCCACATCTATCTCAATTGTATTGTATGGTCCGAAGATTACTATTACCCTGAGGGTGATTTTTATTAAATACTTAAATTTTCCTTTAAGAAATAATACCCAGTTCCATTGGAAGACATTACCTGATATGGTATAATAAAGCGTAGTAAGTATATACCAAGCTTGCTTGAGTATATACGATCGGAGCTGACGATCATGAACATGTCCTATGTTCATGATATAATATCCTTTGTTAGAAGGTCAGAGGACTCGAGACGGTGAACACTGAGTTTCTGCCTAATTCATGGATTAGGAGGGATTACTACGAAAAAGAAATACATTCTGTTACTGTTCGTTCTGGTACTTACTCCACTGATTATCCTTTCTGTAAATTTCATCAGAACGAGACATACCAATCCGATTACTTTGACACTCTGGCATAACTACGGCGGACAGATGAAGGATACGATGGATGAGATGATTGAGGAATTCAACGGAACCGTAGGTCTGGAGAAGGGTGTCATCATCAATGTCACTTCGATCTCCGGCTCCTCTACCTTGCATGACAAGCTTACTATGGCAGCAAATGGCGATCCCGGTGCCCCTCAGCTTCCCGATATCACTACCGCATATCCAAAGACAGCGGTAGCCCTGGTTGAAAAGGGGCTTCTGGTCAATCTGGAAGAGCAATTTTCAAAGAAAGAGTTATCCAAATATATTCCAAGATTTATCGATGAAGGTCGGTACGCTGGCGGATCTTTGTATGTATTTCCTACGGCAAAGTCAACCGAAGTTCTTTTTATCAATTCCTCTATTTTCGATCAATTTTCAGAGGATGCCGGAGTTACCTATGATGATTTGTCCACTTTTGAGGGCATCCGCAACGCAGCTGCCCTTTATTATGAATGGACTGATCAGAAGACCCCTGACATTCCAAACGACGGAAAGACCTTTTATGTACCGGATTCACTCTTCAATCTTTCTCTCATCGGCTGTGAACAGTTAGGCAGCCGGTTGCTGAAGGATAAGGTGATCGATTATGACAACCCGGATGTAAGAAAAGTATGGGAAAGTTACTACCTTCCGGCAGTTCAGGGATATACCGCCATCTTCGATGGTTATGCCTCCGATCTTGCGAAAACCGGTGATATTGTATGTTCCACCGGCTCAACCGCAGGCGTGTTGTTCTTCTCCCCCACGGTAACCTATGCCGATAATACTACCGAAGAGGCCCGATTGACCATCCTTCCTTATCCCATCTATGAAGGCGGGAAAAAGATCGCACTTCAGCGCGGTGCCGGTATGTGTGTCATTAAATCTGATACAAAGAGAGAAAAGCTAGCTGCCCTCTTCCTGAAATGGTTCACCCGTCCCGAGAATAATCTTCGTTTTGTCTCCTCAACCGGATATCTTCCGGTAACCGAGGAAGCCTTCGGAGATATTATGTTGCAGGAAATAGACACGGTCAGTGATGATAACATCAAGAAATTACTGACTGTCGCAAGACAGATGCAGACGGAATATGAGTTCTACATATCTCCTTTATTCGATGGAGTAGACGTACTACAAAGCAATTATGAAGAGACCTTACGATCCTTTGCCCAGTCCTCTAAAGACAGCTATCAGTCGCTGTTGCAAGAAGAATCACCCCAGATGGCTCTGTCTGATTCTACCGGCGGGAAATACAATGAATTCAGAAAGGTTGCTATAAAATGATGAACCGTCTGCGAGAAAAGGTTCTATGTAAGATATATAAGTCCGAGCATAACAGTGTGACATTACGCTTCCGATTATTAATATTTCTTCTAATGCTTGTATTAACTATGGCTGCCGGAATCATAGCTATTTTGATATTTACAGGTGTATTTTCTGCAGGCATCACCGAAAGCAAGGACCGTGTCCAAAGTGCACTCCGACACTCCCAGGAAGAAATCTCGTCCCAATATGGACAGCTGTCTCTGTCGGTTGTAGAATTCTCAGAAGTACTATCCCAAAGTCTGGAGGATAAGCTTACCGGGAGGAAGCTCACGATTGAGTCACTGAGTGATGAACCTGAGCAGCTGGAAGAGATCATTGCAGAATCCTATGACACCACTTTCTATTCCTTACAAAAATCCAAATGCAGCGGAGCCTTCTTCATCCTGAATGCAACCGTGAATCCGGCACTTAAGAATGCCTCAAACTCCAAAGCCGGACTGTATATAAAGAATATGGAGCCTAATATTATCAGTTCATCCACACCAACAATTACGATCTTAACCGGCTTTCCACAGATCGGGCGAGACAATTCACTTAATCTGCACGCCCAGTGGAGCCTGGAATTTGATATCAGCGAAGCAGAATATTACAATCAACCCATGGAAGCAGCGATGAAGCATTCCGATCTCTCCTTATCCAAGCTTTATTATTGGAGCAATCCTTGTATTCTTCCCGGTACCAGCGAAGAGGTGATGCTTTGTTCCGTTCCATTGATCGATTCACATCATAATATCTACGGTGTCTGTGGCTTTGAAATCAGTGCCATGCTTTTCAAGCTGTCCTATATGCCAACGGATAAAAGCTACAATCGGATGTCCTGTATGCTGTCCCCCCTTTCCGGCAAGGGATTGTTACTGCATCGTTCCATGTTTGCCGGTGGATATTCTGCCAAGAATATCTCTGAGGATTATTCCCTTTTGAAATTCCGAAAAAAATCCAATTCCTTCACTACCTATTATACCGATTCCGATAATATATTTTTAGGCTTCCATGAGGAAGTACAGCTGTATCCAAAAGATTCCCCGTTCTATGTTGAGGACTGGGCAACTGCTATATTAGTTCCCAAGGAGGATATTGTTGATTCTATATTAAATCTGAACATTGTGATTGCATGTCTCCTCAGCTTATTGGTTACCGGAGGTATCATCATTTCCATCTTCTTCAGTAAAAAGTATCTCAAACCCATCTCTGCCGGCTTCGAGATCATCAAATCCGCAGAAACAGAAGAAGCTCCCAAAACAAATATTCAAGAGATGGATGATCTAATTCATTATCTCTCAGAATACAAGCGGGAGCAACTCAAAAAAGCAGAGCAGGAGCGTTATCAGCTTACCATGCTCGAGGATTTTGTGGAAAAGACGAAGACGCTTACTCCGGCGGAGTATTCTGTATTCAGTCTATATATCAAAGGACGTAGCGTACAGGAAATAGCCGGTCAGCTATTCATCAGTGTAAATACCGTGAAAACCCATAACAAACACATCTTCTCCAAGCTTGGCGTAGCCTCCAAGGAGGAGTTGATTCTATACAACAATATGCTGCAGGAAATCGGACTTAAGTTAAAGTAGTTGGTGCGTATTATTTTATTGTAAACTTATTGACTGTACTTCCCGGAACTTTTCATCCAGCTTTTTCATCAATGTGGCAGTCGTTTCTACTGTATCATTCACCCCACACTTTATCATTATATTCTATTTTTTCCCAATTTCGACATTCTTTTACATCATTTGTTATGGTATATTATGGGGTTTGATCGCCTCGAGTGATTAACTGCCGTGAACCAGCTCTTTTTATAAAAATTCTGTGTTCATAATTAACAGGGATATTATCCGGATTAATGAAAATAATAAACTATGGAGGTGATTTGAATGATTACAAATATACAACTTACAACAAAGGAAAAATTTCTATTAGAGGATTCTAAAAGTCATGAGGAACAATGTATTCTAAAATATGATAACTATGCAAATATTGCTTGTGATTCCGAACTGAAGGCAGTTTTTCGAAGTAATGGGCAGAAGGAGAAGGAGCATCTCCAGACGATTAATCAGTTGCTGAGCGGTCAGGTTCCTGCTATGGGAGGCCAGGGAAGTTCCGGTTCACAGGGTGGCAACCAGAATAATACTTCAACTGCCATGCCGACTTCACAGCAGTCAACGGTTGATAATAAGACGATGGCTAACTGTGGCTTCAACGCCTCAGACAAGGACCTTTGCGCTGATATGCTGACGTCCGAAAAATATATCTCCGGTGCTTATGATACCGCAATCTTTGAATTTAAAGATGCCTC
>JAGFXQ010000377.1 GCA_017861355.1 Bacillota bacterium | reverse complement strand
TGGTCGGATCACTAACGTTATTCCCATTCTGGTATCAGCGGCATCATCAATATGGTGGTCTATATATTCTTTATGCTTCCTTACACAATCTATGCCTCTGACCAATATTCCCTCATATAATGAATCAAGCTCCATTTTGTTCTCCCCGTCATACCCGTAAGATATCTTCAATTTCATCATTTCCATTATAATACAACTAACATAACATTGCGATAATACCCCTATAATTTCCTAGGAAATTACAGGCAACAAGTCAATGATTAATCCGGTAACTCGATAGCACAATACTTAGGATAACCTTATATCTCCATTGAATTAGCCATCTTCCGTAATTCGCCTGCCATGAAATTACGGCAGGCAAATTACACATATCCACAGCTTATTGCTCCTGATAGCTCACATAATTCTCGAGGTACTCTTCCAAATTACACTCTTCGCTCATCAACTGATCATTCAGTTCCGTCAGTTTAGCATAATCACAGGCAATTTCGGGGCTTTCCATCAGAGACTTAATCTCGTCAATCTTTCGTTCGGTTTCTTCTACCTGCTGTTCCAGTTTTTTTATTGCCTTTTCTGTTCTACTCTGATTCTTAGTGTTTTTCTCCTTTCTATCCCACTCCTTTGAAACAGGAGCCGCCTTTGACGTATTTGTCTGAATTACAAACCGAACAGAAGATCCATCTTCCGCTACGTTGTTCTCTTGTTCCGTATATTCCTGATAGCCGAAAGGATAATAATTCACCTCACCCTTCTCGAATACCAGCAGAGAATCAGCTATTTTCTGTACAAAATATCGATCATGGGACACAAATAAGACCGTGCCTTCGTAGTTCATCAGCATCGTCTCCATAGCCTCCTTTCCAACGATATCCATATGATTCGTCGGCTCATCCAGGATCAAAAGGTTGGGCCGCTTCTTCAGAAGCTTTGCCAGGCTCAATCGAACCTTTTCTCCTCCGGACAGCTGACATACCTTTTTATATACACTATCCTGAGTAAATAAGAAGCATCCGAGGGCGGATCTGGCCTCCGACAAATACATATCGGGGAATTCGTCACAAAAATCCTCGAGCACCGTCCTGTCATTCTCCAGTTGGGCCAGTTGTTGGTCAAAATAACCCGGATCAATCTGGAATCCATAAGAGAAGGTTCCCTCCAGTTGATTTACCTGCCTCACCAGTGTTTTTAACAGGGTCGATTTTCCGATTCCGTTCTCACCGATGACCGCCAGTCTCTGCCCCTTCTTAAGCTCAAAGCTCACTTCACATAATGGCCGATCATAGCCGATCTTAAGTCTGCTTACCTTTAGAACCTCCTGCCCTCCCGATCTTAGCGGTTTAAATTCCGCACGGAAGGATCTCATATCGTACTTTTCCGGCGCTTCGATTCGGTCCATGTGATCAATCTGCTTTAATTTGGACTGAGTCATCGCGACCTTGGTGGGATGATGCTTATACTTTTCGATTAGGGTCATGAGCCTTGTTATTTCCTTCTGCTGCATCAGGTAATCCTTCTGCTGCTTTTCCCAATTAAACCGCTTCTGCTTTACAAATGCCGAATAGTTACCTTGATATCGTATCATCCTACGGTGCTCGATTTCATACGTAACCTCTGCTACCTTATCCAGAAACATTCTGTCATGGGAAATGATCACCACTGCTTTGGGGTATTGCTTAAGGTATCGTTCCAGCCATTCAATCGTTGGCAGATCCAGATGGTTGGTTGGCTCATCCAATAGGAGAATATCCGGCTTGCGCAACAGTAGCCGAATGAATGCCAGCTTTGTCCTCTGCCCACCGGAGAAGGTCTTGATGGGACGTTTCAGATCCGTCAGGTCAAATCCAAACTTGGTGACCACCGTTTCCATCTCCGTCTGATAGGTATAGCCTCCCGAATTTTCAAAAAGCTCCAGTGTTTTTGCATAGCTCTCTAATACTTCCTTGGAGTGGTCTGTCTCCATTCGAATGCAAAGCTGTTCCAGTCTTTCCTTCCACGCAAGCAGATCTGCATATTCCTTCAAGAGCTCTTCTTCTACCGTCACGTCCTCATTCTCAAAGCTGATCTGCTGTAGATAACCTATGGTTGTATTACCTGCCTTACTGATCCAGCTCTCTTCGTCGCTGTCCGGATTATCCAGGGAAAGTATCCCGGCAATCAGCTTAAATAACGTGGTCTTACCACAGCCGTTACGACCAACGACTGCAATTTTCTCTGTGTTTCTTATCTCAAAATTAATGTGATCCAGTATGGTATCGGCTGCATATTTTACAAGCCCGTTGTTGATTTGATAAATCATAATTTTCCTCTTTTCTTTCTATGACTAAAGTGTCAAAAGCACCTCTGGCACTTTCCTACTACAAGATATTGCTGTTGTAAGCTTGACACATAACCATTCTGTTACTGTTCTAAGGTGTATCCACCTTTTATTCCATCGGCTATGGTATCATACCGCCCATGGCGGGTACAAAAAATGCCGGATCAGGTTCGTGGCTGTAACCTGTCCGGCAGTATATGAGTTCCTAATTCTATAATACGAATCAACCTCCGTCTTACTGGCTGTTTTCATCATAAAAAAACTGCAGACAGGCCAATGCCGCTGCAGTCATATTCAATGAATCAATCCTGATCACCGCTTCTCATGAATAGGATGCCAAAAGGTATACTTAAAATAACCCCTGAAAGAATATCAGGAGAATACTCAAATATCATTTGGCATCAGCTATTTTAAGAATTGAAACCTCTGAGCAAAGCATAGCCGACACTTTTTAATTGTGGTCTTTGCGCAGAGATAAGTTTCACTGTTATAGTTCTAGTTATAGGGTTCACTTAAATTGATCCTTTCCATCTGATTTAATTGAATGCATCGTGAAAAATAATGATGAATTATCAATTCACTACTATTCATTATGCATTTATTATATCATCTGTTCCAATAATTGCAAGTCAAACAAATGCTATATGGTATAGTTTTACGTATATCTATTGATTTAATTCCGCAATATAGTCCGATGTTTTAGCCGTAACCTGGACCCAGGCAGGTCGAAATCCACTTTTTATTGCATTTCGTGCTGATTTCACATTCGACCAGGCGCAACAATAAAAGGGAACCATACCGCGATCCAATATTTCCACCGCAAGCTTGCTTGTGAGGCTCGCTGCAATTCCCTGCCTTCGATATTCCGGCAACACATCTACACCGATCTGCCACATGGTGTCACAATCCGCAGAACAGCCTGCCAGGCCGATCAGCCTTCCACCGTCAAAGGCACCGACCGCCAATATATCCAGCTGCTTACGTTTCTCACAAAGTGCATTCTGCCATTCCGGTGTGTAATAATCCGCAAATTGTTCGGCCTCCAGGACCTTCGTCTCATACTTACAATCAAGAGCA
>JAGFXQ010000376.1 GCA_017861355.1 Bacillota bacterium | reverse complement strand
TAACCAAGGGTAATGCTATCCAAGGGTAATGCTATCCAAGGATAATACTATCTAAGGATATTGATATCCAAAGATGACGCAATCTATAGACAGGATGAGATATAGATGAAGATAGAAAGGGTTAGGTAATATTATGTGTGTAGCAGTACCTGGTAAGATTATTGAAATTAATGGTAATACAGCAAAAATAAATGTAATGAATAACATTACTGAGGCAGATATCAGATTAGTTTCTGCAAAGCCCGGTGATTACGTTCTGCTTCATGCCGGTTGTGTCCTTGAAGTGATGAAAAAAGATGCTGCGGAAGAACTCATCGAGTTATTTCAGGAATTAGGAGAAACCGTATGATTACTCTGGAGCAGGTTATAAAGGAACTTGGCAGCTATGATGGAAGACCAATCAAGATTATGGAAGTATGCGGTACGCACACCTCCAGTATCTTCAAGCATGGAATTCGAAGCCTAATCTCACCGAAGCTGGAATTAATCTCAGGACCGGGGTGTCCGGTGTGTGTCACATCTGCACTATATATCGATAAATTAGTGGAATATTCACTTATGGAGAAGCATTGTGTTCTGACCTTTGCTGACATGCTTAAGGTGAAAGGGACAACAATGTCCTTAACTGAAGCGAAGGCGGTAGGCGGTAAGGTGAGAATGCTTTATTCACCCTTATCAGCGATTAAACTGGCGAAGGAAGAACCGGATACCCAATTCATAATCGCAGCAGTTGGATTTGAGACTACTACACCTATCTATGCTTTAATAATGGAAGAAGTGATTAAAAGCAATATAAATAACATTCGACTTCTTACATCAATGAAAACAATACTTCCTGCTTTGACCTACATTTGCGATAATGAAAAGGGGATAGATGCATTCTTATGTCCCGGACATGTCAGTGTGATCACCGGAAGCAGGATCTATGAAGAGTTGGTGATGAAATATCAAAAACCCTTTGTGATCGCAGGCTTTGAAGGCGAACATATTCTGGGAGCGGTCTATGAGATCGTGCAACAGATTACCGAAGGTTCCTTTCATACGAAGAATCTATATCCCAGCGTTGTGAGTGTGGAAGGAAATAAGAAGGCGCAGGAACTGGTAGAAGAATACTTTGAAGAGGTAGATGATGACTGGCGTGAGATCGGCAGGATTCCCAGCTCCGGATTACGGTTAAGAGAGAAGTATCATTCTTATGATGCCGGTAGTTCCTTCGCTGCATCCCAGACGGATAGCCCGAAGGGGTGTCGATGCAGAGACGTTGTACTCGGACGTATTCATCCGGTGGATTGCCCCTTATTTCACAAGGTTTGTACCCCGATGAATGCCATTGGTCCCTGTATGGTATCCACAGAGGGAGCTTGCGGAATCTGGTATAAGAACGGAGGAAAGAACCAATGAAGATCAACATGTCCTATGGAAGCGGAGGGGCTCTGACCAGTAAGCTGATTCATGAGGTTTTTATTAAATATTTCAATAATCCGATACTAAATCGTATGGAAGATGCAGCAGTACTGAAGGTATCCGAGAAAATAGCATTTACTACCGATTCTTTTGTGGTTACGCCGATGTTCTTCCCGGGAGGAGATATCGGAAAGCTTGCTGTATGTGGCACGGTCAACGACCTTACCATGATGGGAGCAATTCCAAAATATCTCACAGCCGGTTTTATCATTGAGGAAGGAACTGAGCTTTCCGAGATCGAGGAAGTTGCACGCTCTATGGCGAATACGGCAAAAGAAGCCGGAGTCAAGATCGTCGCAGGAGATACTAAGGTGATTGAAGGCAATGGAGGAATTTATATCAATACCTCCGGGATTGGTGAAATAGTTAAGACAGGCATCAGTGTCGCTCATTGTCGTCAGGGAGATGTCATTCTGGTATCCGGAAATCTCGGTGAACATCATGCGGCAATTATGTCAAAGCGTATGGAGATTGACAATCAGATTGTTAGTGACTGTGCTCCTTTGACGGGAATCCTGAAAGAGCTTATGAAGGAAAAGGTGCCGATACGTTTTATGCGTGATATCACCCGCGGAGGTTTAGCAACTATCCTGAATGAAATTACGGATAGCTCGCTTTGCGGAGTTGTGATCGAAGAAGGTAATCTTCCGGTGAGTGCGGAGATTCGTGGATTTTGTGATATACTAGGGTTGGATCCCCTTTACATGGCAAATGAAGGGAAGCTATTAGCGGTGGTACCGAAAGCGAAGGCAAAACGAGCATTAGCGGCTATGCAGCGTAGCAAATACGGCAAAAATGCGGTTATTCTTGGTGAGATTACCGAGGGTAACAGTGTAACGATGAACACCAGATTAGGGGGCAGAAGAAAAATTGATCTTCTCTACGGAGAAGGACTTCCGAGAATCTGCTAAATTATCTGTTCTAAATTATATAAGAGAGGATAAGAGCATGCACCAGTTTCAGACCTTATTATTTGATGCAGACAACACCTTATTTGACTTTACCGCTTGTGAGAGAGCAGCCTTAGAGCTTGCCTTTAAGCACCGCGGTTACCCTATTGATGATGAGAAACGTAAGATATATGAACAGATCAATGTGGGATTATGGAAGAAATATGAGCAGGGTTTGATGGACCGGAAGACAGTCATCTACTCCAGATTTGGACTTTTGTTCCGGGAGCTTGGGATAGAGGATGACGGAATTGACTTTGAGGACGTATATCAGGATCTGCTTGGACAGCAGCATGTGATTATTCCGGAGGCTCCGGAAGTAATCGATTATCTATATCGTAAATACAATCTATATATCGTAACAAATGGTGTGACGGCAACCCAGTTGCGGAGGCTAAAGGACTCAAAGATAGATCAGTATATGCAGAAAATCTTTGTATCAGAGGAGACCGGATATCAGAAGCCGATGAAAGAATATTTTGATTATTGCTTCCATCGTATTCCACAATTTGATCCGGAGAAGGCACTGATTATCGGAGATTCTTTATCTTCTGATATCAAAGGCGGAAATAATGCAGGGATTAAGACTTGCTGGTACAATCCTGGCAAAGAGAGCAATACATTAGATTTAAGCATTGATTATGAGATCAACAATTTGAAGGAACTTTATGAATTTTTATAAGGATTGAGGTTAAAGTGTCAAAAGCACCTCTGGTGCTTTCCTGATACAATATATTACTATGCAAGTTTACTTACAATAGCAATATATTGTATTAGGAAGAGTGCGCAGCACCTTTTGACACTTTAACCGTATTGATATGTTACATACAAGTATAAGACGGAAGGGAGTATAACATGAATTCTGGTTCGAAGCAGATGGAAACGAAGAATATCATCATCACCGGTTATGGCAGCGCAGAGGACAGGACGATAGCGGAATATCAGATCGAGCAGTCCGGTGAGTATCAAAAATTGTGG
>JAGFXQ010000375.1 GCA_017861355.1 Bacillota bacterium | reverse complement strand
TATGGACGGTCATGCGGTTGCTCTGGGTGGTGTTATCGTGGACAGCGGTAATTTCAACTGGGATAACGGGAAGTTCCCCGGTCTGTCCACTCCCGATGATTCTTATCACGGAATGGTATATACCAGAGACTGCGGTAAGGCTGCTTTTATTACGAAAGCTAGAGTTCAACTGATGCGTGATCTTGGTTCCACCCCTGCACCAAACAATGCATTCTTATTAAATCTTGGACTTGAGACCTTGCACCTGAGAATGGAACGCCATTGCAGCAATGCTCTAAAGGTAGCAGAGCATCTTGAGAAAAATGATAAAATTGCATGGGTGAACTATCCTGATCTTGAAAGTAATAAGTATCATGCCCTTGCTAAGAAATATCTTCCGAATGGCTCCTGCGGGGTCATCTCTTATGGTATTAAAGGGGGAAGAGAAGCAGCAATTAAGTTCATGGATAACCTGAAGCTGGCAGCAATTGTAGTACATGTTGCGGATAATCGGACCGGAGTTCTTCATCCTGCAAGTACCACCCATCGTCAATTGACAGACCAACAGTTGATGGATGGTGGTATCACACCGGATTTAATCCGCATGTCCATTGGTATCGAGAATGTCGAAGATATCATTGCTGATATTGATCAGGCATTGGCACAACTATAATTTTAACTATATAAATCAAGCACGGCTAGACAATGATTTGAGTTATTCGGATTGCATTCCCAGGGTCCGGAAGGGCGGATCGGTCGGTCGTGCTTTTTGATTTATGATAATAGAAAGGTCGAGAAGCGTGCTTTCTATTGATGCAATTTTGAGCAAGACATGGAAAAGATTTCAAAATTGCATGAACAATTGCATAAAACTATATTAATGTTACTCTTTTACTCTGGACTAAACATCTTTCGTGATTTATAATTGATTTTGGTGGTATTTCGACAACATGATGATTGAATCTATCAGCATATGTGATGAATAGCTATGGAATAACATTATATGACTTACGTTATATGACTTACGTAGTCTTGGAATGGATGCTAAGACAATACAATATTTGTAGAACTGTAGGGAGAACAAATGAGAAGTATTAAAACTAAGGGAATGATATTTTCACTGGCAATCATTCTGGTTGTTATTTCGGCAATTGGAATAAGCGGTTATATGCGCTTTCGAGATATTCTTGTGAGTGAAGTTAATCATGCAGTAGAACGTGTAGCAACGGAATCCGCATCCCATCTATCAAATTATTTGGATCAGTTCGTCTCACCTCTGATCAACCTGGCTGCAAATGAACAGATTGCAGGTATGGATTTTGAGGTTCAACATAAAATTCTGGATAGTCAGATTAATACCTTTTATTTAAATGTTGCAGTGGTTGATTTGGATGGAGTAGCTCACTATTTGGATGGCACCTTACTGGATCTAAGTGATCGAAATTATATCAATGAAGCTTTGTCTGGAAAATTGTCATTTTCAGAGGTTGTCGTCAGTCGTAAGACGGATCAGCCGGTTATTATGGTAGCAACACCTATTTATCAGGGAGATGTGATCAAAGGTGCTTTGATTGCCCGATTAGATGTTGATTTCTTGTCCGATTATGCATTAACCCGCGGTTATGGCAAGAATGGTAAGGCTTTCATTATAAGCAAGGAAGGTTCCTTTATATCTCGTCCCCTAGCAGAAAAAACTGAAAATGAATACAACCTATTCTCTTTAGCAAAGGAAAACAAAGACTACAGGTCGCTGGCTGATTTTGTTCAATCAACAGAGAATGCTGGAAAGGGATATGGAAGATATACCAGTGATGGCAATAAGATTCTCATTGGGTATGCCACCATAAAAGATACGAATTGGAAGATCTATATCGGGACCAATGAAAAAGAGGCTTTGAAAAGCTTGATTGGTTTACAACAATTGTTTTTCCTGGTAACCGGGATAACATTAGCTTTGAGTTCTTTATTAGCCTATTATTTCGTAAGCCGCTTCGCTAAACCGATCTTAGAACTCGAGCATCTATTTTCCTTGGGTGCAAAGGGAAATCTGACGATTCGATTTACAAGAAAATCGAAGGATGAGATTGGACGACTCGGAGTCAGCTTCAATCGAATGATGGATAAGATTAAAACACTGACACAATATGATCCGTTGACTACCTTATTAAATCAGTATGTTTTGGAGAAGGATGTTCTATCCTTAGAGCAGAGTAAAGATAATCCGAATTTCTCTCTGATTATGGTTGCAATTGATAAATTTAGCCATATTAATGAGACCTATGGCTATACAACCGGAGATATTATTCTATGTGAGGTAGCCAGGAGAATCCTGATCAATTTAAGTGAGAACTATCAGATTTATCGCTATAAAGGAGATGAATTTGTGGTTCTTGCTAACAGCAGTGTGACGGAGAATGAACTGGAAGCAAAAGCACAGATTATTCTAAATGAAATTAAAGAGGACTACTTTGTAGCCGGTAAGTCGATTGACATTCGTTTCAGTATTGGCTTGTTCCTGTGGAATGACAGTAGCCGGACGGAAGAGCCATTAAAAGCAGTTACACATGCGAAAAATTATGCCAGATTCCTTGGCACGAATATGATACAAAAATACGATAAGGCAATCTATAATAAATTATCCGGATCCTTAGAGCTTCAGACAGACATTGTTCATGGTATTCGCGATAATCAATTCTTCCTGGTATATCAGCCATTGTTCTACTTAGGCAATGAGAAGATTGCAGAGGTGGAAGCACTGATACGATGGAAACATCCAAGCAAAGGACTGCTGTATCCGGATCAGTTCATTGATATAGCGGAGCAAGCCGGTTCGATTATTGATATTGATTATTGGGTAATGGAAACTGCCTGCCGACAGTTGAAAATATGGAAGGATGCGAATGTTACACCGATTCTGTTATCCATCAATATCTCAACGAAGACATTTGAAACGAAAAACTTTCTCTTTAATCTAATGGAACTGGTTACACAATATTGTGTCGATCCGGCATATATTCAGATTGAATTAACAGAGCGAATTATTATAAAAAATGTGGATGAAAGTATTCAACGGCTTCAGCTATTAAGAGATATGGGCTTCCGGGTTGCGATTGATGATTTTGGAATTGGATATTCTTCCTTAAGTTATATCGTCCGTTTACCAATC
This sequence comes from Bacillota bacterium, assembly GCA_017861355.1. Classification (GTDB taxonomy): domain Bacteria; phylum Bacillota; class Clostridia; order Lachnospirales; family Lachnospiraceae; genus Mobilitalea. Next base: position 256 of record JAGFXQ010000375.1, on the reverse strand, counting down.
GATTGTATCAAGATTGATAAATCTTTCGTCCAGAATATCGCTTCCAGCAAAGAAGCAAAGACCATCGTTTCAACGATTATCAACCTATGTAAGGATCTTAAGCTGAATGTCATTGCAGAGGGAATTGAAAGCAGCATTGAGCTGGATTATCTGAGGGTGATTCAATGTGATATCGGTCAAGGTTATTATTTCTCAAAACCGGTGGAGATAGGCGAAATCGAGCAAAAGCATTTACTGCTGCCAAAAGATTATCTAT
>JAGFXQ010000374.1 GCA_017861355.1 Bacillota bacterium | reverse complement strand
AAGCGTAGAAGCATTAACATAGGTATCATTGTATTCTTAATTCTATTTTTATATATTGCGATCAATGTGTATATCTACTTTACGAAAGAACAGCTCTCAATCTATGAGGTTCATGAAGGTTCTACCGCGATTGATAATCGAATTACTGCTTTGATTCTTAGGGATGAACAGACTGTTACCACGGACAAAGCTGGTTACGTCTCCTATTACCAGAAGGAAGGCGCTCGAATCGCGAAAAATTCAACCGTGTACTCTCTGGATGACAGTGGCCAGATGGTTGATATCCTCGCAACCGGTGATGTTCCGATTACCATGTCGGACAAGAATAATGCCGAGCTTCTTCATGCCATCGATGATTTTCGTAACTCCTTCAGTGATAATAACTATAAACAGGTCTATGATTTTAAAGAGAATGTCGGTAGTACGGTACTGGATATTCTGAATACTACCATGATCAGCAATGAGCAGACCTTAATGGAGGAGACCGGACAGACCTTCTCCTATAATATGGTTCGTAGTCCACAGAGCGGAATTGTATCCTATTACACCGATGGGTATGAAGCGGTGACACCGGATGCAGTAAATACCGACATGTTTAAACCGGATGAATACACAAGGACAAGCCTTCGTACAACGGATATTGTAGATGTAAATACTCCGATCTATAAGCTGATTACTTCAGAACAATGGAAGCTGGTTCTTCCTTTGACCGAAGAACAGTATGATAAGCTCCAGGGAAAGGAACAGGTACGCTTCACTGTCCTGGAAGATGATTTCGATATGACTGCAGCGTTATCCTTATCCAAACGTGGCTCTGAATATTATGGTGAGCTTACTCTGAACAAGTATCTCTCAAATTATCTGGAAGAACGATATCTTGAAGTTCAACTGGACTTTGATACGGTAGAAGGGCTTAAGATACCTCTGACCTCTATCATTGATAAAGACTTCTTCCTGGTTCCTTTGGAGTATTTTACGATGGGTGCGGACAGTACCGACACAGGTTTAATTATCGAGACCTATGATGAGAAGAGCGGCGAAGCAAAATACACCTTCTTTCCAACTGAGGTATATTTTAAGGATGATGCGTATGCATACATAGATACAGATCAATTCCCGGCCGGCACCTATATTCATTCCTCAACCAATACCGAGCGCTATACTCTTGGCCCCACGAACAAATTAACAGGTGTATACAATGTAAATCTAGGCTATGCTGTATTTAAGCGCATCGATGTTCTATATCAGAATGAGGAATATGCTATCATAAGTGAGGATACTGAAAATGGTCTTTCTGCCTATGACCAGATCGCACTGGATGGCTCCACTGCTAAGAATCAGGCTATCATATATTAATTGGAGGTAGACTCTACATGATGAAGGACAATATAGAACAGATCGAGCAACGAATTCAGGCTGCCTGCTTCCGAAGCGGAAGAGACCGTTCAGAAGTCACATTAATCGCTGTCAGTAAGACAAAGCCGAATACTGCGTTGTCCGAAGCTTATGAACTTGGAATGCGACATTTCGGTGAGAATAAGGTTCAGGAGCTGGTTCAAAAATACGAGGATCTGAACCCGGTATTCCAGGAAAAAGTGCACTGGCATCTGATTGGACATCTTCAACGGAATAAGGTCAAATACATCATAGACAAAGCGGCACTAATCCATTCGGTCGATTCACTCCGTCTAGCGGAGCAGATTGAAGAAGATGCTGTCAAGTATAATCTAATCTGTGATATCCTTATTGAAGTGAATATTGCTGGAGAGGATACAAAGTTCGGCGTCACTGCAGAAGAAGCAATTGCTCTGGTCTCCGAGATACAAAAGCTTCCGCATATAAGGGTTAGAGGCTTGATGGCAATAGCACCTTATGTAGAAAATCCGGAAAAAAACAGAATCTATTTTAAGAAATTGCGACAATTATATGTTGACATAAAAACAAAAAACACAGATAATATTGATAATGGAAACAATTCCAAAAGCAATCATTATTTGACTAGTCTGGAACAGTTTAATATTCTTTCCATGGGCATGACTGGAGATTTTGAAGTTGCGATAGAAGAAGGTGCCACCATGGTACGCGTTGGGACAGGCATTTTCGGTGAACGCGATTATTCTGTCAGCATTTAGCTGAATGAAGTATCGTTTGATATAGTAGAGAGTTAATTCATTAGCTTTCTATTATCGTAATAAAAGGGTTATGCCGCAAGCGGCGAGATGGAGGTATAGACGAATGTCTAATATTTTTAAAAACTTTTTAAATTCAATGAAATTAACAGAAGATGATGATGATTACGAAGAATATCTGAACGAGGAAACGGAAAAGGAACAGAAGCGGGCGATGCGTGCAGAACGTAAGGAAGCGAAGAGTGAACGTTTCTCAGAACCACCGAAAGCGCAACCGTTATCATCTGCTCCACAAGCAGCTGCAAGCGATTTCAGAAAAGAGAGGACCGCTAAGATGGAAAGAAGTACAGCAAGTAAGGTTGTACCGATCCGTACAACTCCCAAGGGACTTGAGGTTTGCATTATGAAGCCTACTACCTTTGAAGATTCTCAGGAAATATGCGATATGCTGTTAACCGGCAGAGCAACTGTAATTAATCTGGAAGGTTTTGATGACAAATTGGCGCAAAGAACCATGGATTTTATCTCCGGTTCTGTCTATGCGATTAATGGCAAGCTTCACCGCATCTCAAATGCTATTTTTATCGTATCTCCTGATACGGTTGATATCTCCGGTGATTATCTTGACCTGATACAGGAAAGCGGTTTTGAACCTCCGACCTTCCATAATAAGTTCTAAACTATGACTACACTGGATAAGGACGAACAACTGCTCAAACGCAGATTATTGGATCTGGCGAATACCGCTTATAACCGAGGGATTTGTTTATTCTCAGATTTTCTGAATTTGAATGAACAGAATCTATTTATAAGCCTCAAAAATGAATTGCCAAGGATAAAGTATTTTACTTACGGAGGTTTTCAGGATGCCGAGAGAAAAATACTTTGTTTTTGTGGAAATGATCAATATCAAAGTCAGGGAGAAATCGATTTTCCAATCGCTTGTATTAAGGTCCTTCCGTTAAATCAACGTTTTTCTGACAGTTTCAGTCATCGTGATTTTCTGGGTGCAGTTCTTAATCTGGGTATCGACCGCGGTAAGGTTGGAGATATTCTGATTGATGCGAATGAAGGATACCTATTTGCCCATAATACGATTAGTCCATTTATTCTTGATCAGCTGACCAGGGTAAAGCATACCGTAGTCAGTACGGAAGTAGTGGAACAGCAGGATTTTGATTATAAGCCGAAGTATGTGGAAGTAGTCGGAACTGTAGCATCCGTACGTTTGGATAGTATATTATCGGTAGCGTTCCATACTTCAAGAAGCAG
>JAGFXQ010000373.1 GCA_017861355.1 Bacillota bacterium | reverse complement strand
GAGGGAGGAGTGAACTATTATCCTTTTGGTTATCAGGAATATTCGGAGAGAGAGAATTACCTGGCAGAAGCAAAAACATCCGTTCAATTCGTGGTTAAGGCGAATGCTCCAATGTCGGCTCAGGGTATGTCTGAGAGGGACAGAAAAGAGAAGCATTCAAAAGAGCAAAACAGAATAGAGCAAAACAGGAAAAATCAAAACAGAATGGAACAGGAGATCAAAAAGCTGGAACGGCAGGTGGAAGAAACCGAACGAAGGATGGATGAGATAAGGTCGTTGATGGAAAGCCCGGAGTTTGCCTGTGATTATACTAAACTGTCGGAATTAAACGATCAGTTAATGGATGAAGAGCGTAGACTGGAGGAGTACCTTGAGAATTACGTGAGTTATCAGGAGTAATAGAAGCTATAGATATGTGTAATTCGCCTGTCGTAATTTATGGCGGGCGGATTACGATGATTCAATCGATTGTGAGATACGGTTATTGTAAGTATTATGCTATCCTGCCGCGGGATCAGTTGATGACTTGTTGTATCTGTAATTTAGTAAAAATCATAAGGGACATTCTGGTAATGCCGTGCTAATTGTATTATAATGGAAAAGATGAAATCGAAGTTAGCTTACAGGTCTGCAGAGGAGAACAAAATGGAGCTTGATTCGTTGTATGAGGGAATAATGATCCGAGGTATAGATAGTGTCAGGAAACAGAAAGAATATGTGGACCACCACATTGATGATATGGCTGATACCAGAATGGGAATAACGTTAGTGATCCGACCAACAGCTGAGATTAATGAAAGAATCAGCCGTATGGAAGAGGAACTCCGGAAGATAGAGCCGGAGCAGTATTATTATCCGCAGGAGGATTACCATATTACATTGCTTGATATCCTTACTGCACGACAGGGATTTGCCTATACGAAGGAACAGGTAAGCACCTGCAGGCAATTATCAGAAGAGGTTATTCGTAGGGCGAAGCCTTTTACCATTCACTTGAAGGGAATAGTATTAAGCGAGGGGGCGGTTATGGTGAAAGGTTACTATGAAAATGAGATGGAACACCTACGAAGACATTTGCGAGAAGCTATAATCAATTATGGCATGCAATTGGACGAGAGATATCCCACCAATTCATCTCATGTGACAATTGCCCGATTTAGAACGGAGATTAAGCTGAGAGAACAATTGATTGATAAGATTTCTGAATATAAAGAGCTTGAGATTGGAACATTTCCTGTTTCACAGATAGATTTGATTTGCCATAACTGGTATGACTCCAAGAAAGAGGTTTTGAGTAGCTTTCTGATAGGAAGGCCACAAAGATAGTATAGCAAATATACAACGGAAGTAATGACAGCTAGTATATCAAGTGATATTCTTCATGAACATTGGAGAAGTTCGGGATTCGCATTAAAATACGACATGCTGTTGTCGTAATTACTGTGCTATCCTTTTATAAAAAAGGAGATGGAATGATATGAATTTTTATGAGGCAAAAGATATGGCACTATGTGGATTAGCCTGCGTCTTATGCAGTGAGACAGATTGCCCCGGCTGTAAAGCCAGAGGCTGTGCGGAGGTAAGCAATTGCTCGGTCTATCAGTGTGCTACCGGACAGGGACTGGACGGCTGCTATCAATGTGATCGCTTTCCCTGCGAGGAAGGTATGCTTCAAGGAGTGAGAAACAGAGCATTCAATCAATATGCACGACAGTTTGGCAAACAAGCATTGCTTGACCGTTTACATGTCAATTATGAAAATGGCATCATTTATCATAGACCGGGCGGACTGAAGGGCGATTATGATGATCTGCAGTCGGAAGACGAGATTATACAGCTACTTCAGTTTGGGAAATAATCTAAAATAACCTATTCCAAATTAAAGGAACCCCCATGACGTATAGTCATGGGGGTTCCTCTTGGTTGTTCCATCTTATTCTAATAGTTAGTTACCTTTTTGTAGCTTTAAGGATACATTATAAATAATAAGGAATATTCTGGCAATATTGTACTGCTTGTATTATAATATAAGCAAAATCAGATTACTGCAATGGAAGTAGAAAGGAAGTGTTCCGTGTTTCTTTTAAGAACCGCACTGCGCAATATTCTGCGCTGCAAATCAAAAAGCATATTGACGATCTTCCTGTGTATCTTTCTTATTTCGCTGCTTAATGTTTATTGGGGCAACATAGAGAGTAACCGGAGGCAGCTGACCGATCTGGCGGAAATGATCCCGATTTATTGCAGGATCAGTAATCTGAACGGGTCCAAGGTGGCAGGACTGGATATACCGGAGGTAACGGTTCAGAATCTACAGTCATCTTCTCATATGAACAATCTAGTATTTACAGTTCGTCTTATGGCGGGAGAGGGTGCCTTTTCGATCGATGATTGGAAGGAGAAACTGAATATCTCTGCAATCGGGGCCAATTCCATTCAGGGAGTGGAGGGGATTAGTGAGGAAGAGATTACTCTGAAGGAAGGGACGAGCCTTGACTTTCTAGGTTCCTCTGATCGTTCTTGTATTGTGAGCCAGAGCTGCATGGACGAAAGACAATGGGAGATAGGAGACGTTGTTTCTCTGAATTTATATTATTACTTTCATAAAAATGAATATTCTCTAAAAATAGAACCTTTGGATCTCGTACCCTTTGAAATAGTGGGATCGATGGAGAATGTAGCTTATGATAATAGCGGGTATCTTCCTACGGAGATTGTACTTCCGGTGGAAGCGGTAAGGGAGATCTATCGTTCCAGAGAGATACCCTTCTCTGCAGACTCAGCTTTCTTTTATCTGCAAGATCCTCTAAAATTAAACAAATTCAAGGCAGAAATGAAAGAATTCCACCTGCTGCCTCAATCCTCTAGTGCAAAAGATAGTGATAAGGGAGAAGCACTTTTTGTTAAGGATGCTGTTTTTATCGGTGCTGCGGATCGCTTGAGACAGGGAATGGACACCCTCTTGAGGTTCCTACCTATGGTACTGGCTATTGTGATATTTGTCGGATATATTTCAAGCTACCTTTTGGTATACAACCGAAAGAAGGATTTTTCAATCATGCGATCCATTGGATTCCGACATAAAGAAGTATTTTTGATTTTCCTGTTGGAGCAGCTGCTGCTGGCACTTTGTGGAAGCCTAATCCAAAGTATCTTTTCCATCGTTTTTATTATGCACAATGGATCGGTACTGTTCGTCGTGAACCTTGGCTTCTTCCTCTGCTTTATGGCGGGGGTGGCGATCGCAGTCTGGAGGATCGGAAGAAGCAACCTGATGGAAGCACTTTCGCAGAATGATTAAACAGTGAGGAGGGATTGCTTTGGAAGTGATTCGTGTGGAACAAGTATGTTATACATATACAACAAAATATCAGAAGATCGACGCAGTAAAGCAAATCAGCTG
>JAGFXQ010000122.1 GCA_017861355.1 Bacillota bacterium | reverse complement strand
GCATTCCAGGATATTTTCCTTTTTAAGCACATCTTTCGTTATACTTGGGAGAGAAATAATCTCGGATAACGAATCATGAGGCTTTACGATTGAGGGTTGTGGTAGCCCCTTTGCACGATCCGTTTTTATATTTTTAAATTCACTAAATTCCGTCTTTAAGAATTTTCTTTGTGCTTCATATCTGGACATGGTTTATTCTCCTTATTACTTCCTTATTTCTTTCCTTATTACTTCTATATATGACTATATTATACTGTATGAGATTCAATTTTCGTAGCCACAACTACAAATATACCAAAGTTCTTCGCTGTGAATATAGCGAGCTATATCTTAAATTCTTGTCCTGCACCGCTGCCATGTGACCCTCGGTTAATAAATCACACAAAAAATGCATTGTCCATAAGTTTGTTCTTTTAATCAAATTAATTTTACAGTGTCAAATCTTGCATTCATCGTTGTCCATACCTGAGGATAATAAATCATTGTATTCCATATTCCACTTCCATTAAGCGCATATTCTAGTATCACATCACTTAATTCTTCTATACTTCTTACATCTATAAACCATACAATATGCTCTACCGGAGCACCAAAATAAATCTGATTATAATAAAAATAAGGCGTTTTTGAAACTTCATCAAATTGTATTATTACTCCCGTTTCTTTCGCTAAATACAAAGCTGAATCAATTGACATAGAAGATACATTCGACCAGTTTGGTACATACGGCAACTGCCAGTCATATCCTATAACAGGATTACCAACTACAATTTTATCTGATGATACAAGAGATGTTGCATAATCAATTACCGCCCTAATATTTTCAATGTTACTAACAGGAGATGGCGGACCCAAATTAGTGCTCCAAACAAACTTTATAAAAATTAATCCATTAACATACGGACTAAATTTTGAGTAGTCAATATCTTCAATAGATATACTACCATTGCTTTCTTGTGTAGCGTAATTGTTGGTAATAAAGAACATTAGCCCTTCTTGCTGTAAATGCTCTGAAATTCTTCGCACAAAGTTTAAGTATAGTGATTGATTGCTTTTATCAAGAAAATTTAAAACAATATTCATTCCAAGATATCCTTTTTGTTTCATGATATCCACAAACTGGTTAATGCTTCTATCTTGATATTCTTCAGACAGTAAAATATCATAAGCAATTTTAATATTTGGCTCACCTTGTGGGGATAACGTACTTGCCAATAATAGAGGTATAACACCGTATTCTTTTGCTGTATTTACTACACTAGAGTCATCGTAATATTCTTTAACTTCTCCTCTCTCTGATATTGTGTAATTGAAAATAGTAAGATAAGTCAGATTTGGTAAGATCTTAAGAAGGGTTTCTTTTCTAACATACGGATATATAAAACCGTTTGTACTAATGCTCATAATAGTATTATAACTAATTACCAATGTTTCTCCAAGAATTAGTGTTCCCCTATCTGAAATAAAAGAATTATTTCTTAATATTTGCATTTCGGATACGCCATAAGTATTAGCTATACTTTGTAATGTTTCACCCTCATGTACTATATGCGTTTGTTTTGGGTAGGCTATTATAATTGCTTGCCCTATAACCAAATTATAAGGATATACTAGCCCATTGTCATATACTAATTTATCAACAGCTATATTAAATTTTTCAGCGACTGTATGAATAGTATCGCCTTGCTGAACTACATATATTTCCATGCTTATAAGCCTTACTACCTTTTTTTTAATATATGATTAGCAATTTTAATATATGAATAAGTAGCTCTTAAGTGCGTTTTGGCGGATCCAAATGAACATTGTATTAAATATAAAATGAACCCGCAAGCATTATAAATCAAGATAAGAAAAAAGCACCAACCCCGAAGCTCCTATGTCTTCAAAATCGATACTTTTGTAAGTGCGCCTCCAGGGGCTCGCAAAATCGATACTTTTGTAAGTGCGCCTCCAGGGGCTCGAACCCTGGACACCCTGATTAAGAGTCAGGTGCTCTACCAACTGAGCTAGAAGCGCTTATCCATGTTTTGCGTTTTCGTAATTGCCGAACGCAAAAATTATTATATATAATCCTGAACCAAATTGCAAGTGTTTTTTTAATTTTTTTAAAAAAAATGATAATTTATATTTTCTAGCCCATAAGATAGTGAAGAAAAGCCCTGATTTTATGATTTTACACGATGTCACAGGCTTTTCTTCACTAATTAGCCCTTATCTTACATATCCTGCAATATTGATTCTAACTGCAGGAATCTCATTCCATGTGTCGTATTCAAAGTAATATGATATTATTTGTTCGCTTCCAGCTTATCCTGAAGCACTTGTTTGGATACCAGTCCGACTACTTTATCTGCCACTTCACCGTTCTTAATGATCAGTAGGGTGGGGATGGACATAACCTTATACTTCTCTGCGGTATCCTGTTCCTGGTCCACGTTCAATTTGCCGACCTTATAGACACCCTCATATTCTGTTGCAAGCTCTGCCACGATGGGAGCAATCATCTTGCAAGGTCCGCACCAGTCTGCATAAAAGTCTACTAATACAGGAATATTAGATTCCAATACTTCCTTCTGAAAATTTACATCTGTAAATTGTAATGCCATATGTTTTCCTCCATTCTTCTCCTGAGCCGATCCATGACGTCCCGGGCCAAGAATTTATCCTATTGTTGATTAGTATCTCAATGTTTACTTTTTTTATGTGATTACAAGTTAATATTATATCAGCCCAATGCAAAAGACAAGTGTGAATATCAAAACGATTTCTTCTTTTTCTTCTTCACGGTTCCGTTAAGTAAGCCGGATACTTCGTCCCATGACTTTTTCATCCCGAGAACCTTGCGGTCAAATTTAGGGTTGGTACCTGTTACCTTTGCTACCTGCGACTTCCAATTACTTTTCATTCAGACACCCGATATACTCTTTTTATTATTTTATGACCATAGAGAGGAATTAGTCCCTGTCTGAATTAATTTTGATATTCTTGCATCCGGACTAATCTCGATAAGCGACCAGACGATGAATTGGATTACCCATAGCCGAGAAACGTTCCTCGTACTCCGTCATCACATTTCCTGTCATATATTCACTATGATGAAGATCATAAGTTACCTCTTTTAGCTTCCAACCTGCGATCGCAGCTTCTTCCACTGAGAAGTCAAACAGCAGACGGTTATCGGTCTTGAATACAACCTCTCCCTCTTTCTTCAGGCACTTGTCGTATTTGGCCAGAAATTCCTTGCTGGTCAGTCGGCGTTTTGCATGGCGATCCTTTGGCCAGGGATCGGAGAAATTAAGATAGATTCGGTCAATTTCCTCCTGATCAAAGATTTCATTCAGATATTCCGCATCAAAACGAAGAAGATAAAGGTTGGTAAGCTCTGTCTCATTTCTCTTCTCAAGTGCACGGAGCAATACACTGGAGTACTTCTCAATTCCGATATAATTAATCTGTGGGTTTCTCGCAGCAAGTTCCATAATGAACTTACCCTTTCCCATTCCGATTTCTACATGCAGAGGATTCTGGTTGCCAAAAAGGCTCTTCTTCCATTGACCTTTTAATTTTTCCGGCTCTTGAACCACATAGTCGTTGGCTGCGACCATTTCTCTCGAGCCTCTGATATTTCTTAATCTCATAGCTACCTCCAAATATATTGTTGTATGCCCGCATCCCTTTGCATCCTGAGGGTTCTTAGGGACTTCTGTTCTGTGAAAGCAATCTCCATTGCTCCTATTATAGATTCAATCGGTCCGTTCGTCAATTGATGCCTGTAAATCAATTTTCCTTCTCCTGGCTAAAAAGCATTTAAATTTCCAATGCTATATAGTATACTGTATAGGATGCATTCTTAATATGAGAGGAGATTGACAAAATGAAAGTTATTGCAATCAATGGAAGCCCGAAACCGAAGGGCAATACTTATATGGCCCTTAAGACAGTATGTGATGAATTGGAGCAGCAGGGTATAGAAACTGAGATTCTTCATGTTGGTAATATGGACCTCAAGGGTTGCATCGGCTGCGGTCGTTGCAGCGAGGGACATTGTGTGTTCTCCGATGAGAAGCTTAGGGCAATTGTCGATCAAGTACATGCTGCGGATGGAATTATATTAGGTAGCCCTGTTTATTATGCAAGCATTGCAGGAACAATGAAAAGCTTTCTAGACCGATTATTCTATCCCGGAGGTGGAAGATTCCGATTAAAGGTGGGTGCATCCATCGCTGTTCCTCGCCGCTCCGGTGGTGTTACAACCTTCGATCAGCTGAATAATTATTTTCTGATTTCAGAAATGATGATCGCTCCCTCTTATTACTGGAATGTCATCCATGGAGGTGCTCCCGGGGAGATCACACAGGATGCTGAGGGTATGAGCGTACTTAAAAACCTCGCGAATAATATGTCTTGGATGATAAAAATAAAGGAAAACAGCCGAGACATCCTTCCTGTTCCAAATAAGGTGCCACGTGACTGGACCAATTTCGTAAGATAAATTTCACATTTATTTGCTTGTTTTTATGTTTACAATTGAATGGCTCTTATAGTACAATTGTATGGATTGCAACGGTATGCACTAGCGCAAATTACCGGTATTATGTTTTTGATCTACCAGGAGGTTTTATGAAACGACGATTTATTGCTTTCTTAAGCATCATATTTATATTCTTAACATCCATTTTTCCCGCCGCAACAGCGACCGCAACCACCTCAGAAGGCGATTCCTGGCCGGATGGACCAAGTGTTTCCGCGGAATCTGCTATCGTCATGGAAGCCTCAACCGGTTTGATTCTCTATGAGAAGAACATCAACGATGTGCATTACCCTGCCAGTATCACTAAGATTATGACTGCTTTACTTGCAATTGAGAATTCTAATATGGGTGAAGTGGTAACCTTTTCGAAGAAAGCAGTCTTCGATGTTGATTTGGACAGTAGCCGTATCGGTATTGATGTTGGAGAGCAGCTTACCATGCAGCAATGTCTGTATGCCATCCTTCTTGAATCTGCAAATGAAGTCTCCTACGCTGTAGCTGAGCATGTGGCAGGAAGTGCTGATGCTTTTGCTAAGATGATGACAGAACGTGCGAAGAGTCTGGGGTGCCTTAATACGAATTTTGTTAATCCGCATGGATTACATGATGAGAATCATTATACCTCCTGTTATGATATGGCTTTAATTACGAGAGAGGCAATGAAAAACGAGACCTTCCGAAAGATCTTCTCATCCAGAACCTATACGATTCCACCGACGAATATACAGTCCGAGACCAGATATCTCAGAAATCATCATAAATTTGTACTCGATCAGGAATATCACTATTCTGATTGCATTGGCGGTAAGACAGGTTATACCAGTAATTCTAAGTTTACCTTAGTATCGGTTGCTAAACGAGGCGATTTGGAATTGATCTGTGTCATCATGAAAGATGACTCTACTGCACATCAATATACTGATACGCAGAAATTGTTCGATTATGCTTTTGATAATTTCTCGATCTACCCGATTGTTGATCTGGAATCCTCCCAGGCGCTTGCTGAATCTCCGATGTTTACCCGCTATAACCCACTGCTTAGTGAGGCCTCTACTCCCATCATTACCAGTGATAAGGGTTATCTGATCCTACCAAATAGCGCTTCCTTTGAGGATGCCAAGAAAGAAGTTACCTTCTATCCTGCCTCCGATCAGACTACGACACCTCAGAACAATACCGTCGTTGGCAAGATATCCTATACCTATAATGGAAAGTACGTCGGAGGAGCAGATATACTCTATGATAATACTGAGTCTCTTCAGCTGATACAGACAAATACGGATAAAAATAATCCTACTTCTGCTCCGGTAGCATCTTCCGAGACGAAAGCGGATAAGAATCTTCGTCCGGTAATTCTGGGCAGTATTATAGGATTATTTGTCTTAATTATTATTTTGTATTTTGTATTAATTGAAGCTCCACGTTTAAAGCGTAGAAATGCATATAATAAAAAACGTGCAAAACGTAAATCATATAAGGACGATGATTTCTTGAATCTGTAGTTACTGACCAAAGGAAGCAAATAAAGCGGCGATTTCATCTGCAGATAATGCCTTATTCGGATCAGCATAGAGTGGCTTAATTTCCGACTTGCTCTCTTCCATAACCTCGATAGGTTCTACCGCTTCAACTGCTTCTATAGCTTCAACTGCTTCACCTAATTTATCTTCTATAACCTCGGGTTCCTGCTCCTCTTCTTGAGTTGCACTGGATTCTGGGGTTATTTCAGTTGTCGAGTTCAGATCCCATCCCTGAATCAAGTTGTTCAGTTCCAGATCAATATCTGAATTCCAATCCGTAACATCAGCAGCTACTTCCTCCATGATGTTATCTTCTATGAATGTCTGATCCTCTGTGTATTTCTGCTCTCCAGTGGATGTCTGCTCCTCGTTAACTGTATCCCATTCTATCTCCATAGGATCTTTCTCTATCGACTCATCTAAATCACTATTCCAAGAATTATTACTATCGTTCACTTCTACCTCGGCATCGACATTCCAACCCGATTCCGTCAGATTCTCTACCTTAGCCCCCGAACCAAGTTCCCATTCCTGTTCAGAATACAGATTGTTGGTTAATGGACCCTGAATGGTAATACTAATGTTCTGAAGCTCATTTTGCAGTATTTCTGTACCTTTTTCATTTTGTTCTAATATTTTATTCAGAAGTCCTTTGATCTCCTCCTGATTACCGGCTTGCTTCATCGCTTTCACCAGAAGCTTTGTATTCTCTTTATTATAGTTTATCTCAAGATTAAGAGCATTCTTTTGTCCTTCTAATGCCTTCTTCTGTAATTCTAACAACCTCTGCAGAGATTTGGTATTATTGTTTTCCAGAACCTCTACCCTATTCAAAAGTTCATCAAATTGTTCTGACAATGTAGCCGTGTTCTTCTTTGTAGCTGTATAGGTTGCCTTCTGCAGATTCATAACTTCGGTTATGCTTTCTGTAAAGCGCTCCGTATCTTCACGATACATCTGATCCAGATAATTCTTGATCTCCCTCCCGCTTTCCGTTAATTTGCTCCGAATGGAGTCCATTAATAAATAGCCGGTGATGAGTGTTACCACGCCTATGGCGATGATACTAAACAGATTTCCTGCTCCTGCTTGTACAAAATATGCTTCTGCAATGATCGCTCCCAGAAAGCATAGGCCAAAAAATACTATATTTAATCTTTTCTTCATTCTTTAACTGCCCCTATCTTCGCATAGTCCGCGATCTCTCTTTTATTATCATTGATTATCGCATTTTATTATATATCGACATCTTTAAATAAAAAGTTTACTTCTAGGTCTAAAGTTTTATTATGTAAAAAACGGACTCGAGTTTGATCGAGTCCGGAAATAATTCTATTTTAGTTATTGAAACCTATTGTTCGTACTCAGCTACCGGTTTCTCAATGAGATTTGGCGAATGCTTTGGTAGTCGAACCGTAAATCTTGTACCTTCCTGTACCTTACTATGTACCTCGATGGATCCTCCATAGTAATTAACAATATGCTTTACAATGGATAATCCAAGGCCGGTTCCTCCGACTTTTTTGCTGCGGCCTTTATCTACGCGGTAAAATCTCTCAAAGATTCGTTGCCTAGCATCCTCCGGAATACCCACACCGGTATCTTCGACAATGATAACAATCTCGTCCTGCTCCGCAGACACCGTGACACCGACTTTACCGTTCGGTTTATTATATTTAATTGCGTTAATAATCAGGTTATTAAATAGTTCCCTCAGTTGCTGTGTATTTGCATGCATCATCAGTGGCCGGCAATTTGTATCGATGCGGACATTATACTCCTTGGCAAGCGGTTCAAGAGAAGCGCAGACATCCTTTACCAAGGGTGCCAGACGAACATCGGACAGAATAACCTCGGCTTCTTTGGTTTCTAGTCGTGAGATCATCAGGATATCATTGATTAAGCTTGTCATATTGATGGTTTCTTTCTTAATCCTAGCCAGAAAATCTTTCTTCATATTCTCATCGGCAACCATATTATTCTCGATCAGCTCCAGGTAGCCGCGGACACTCGTTAAAGGTGTTTTAAGTTCATGAGAGACATTAGAGAAGAACTCTTGACGAACCATACGCTCAAACTCAATCCGCTCCATAGATTCCTTCACTGCCTGCGACATTTTCATTGTCGTGTCTGCAATTACATTCATCTCAGTATATTCATAATGCTTAAAGTGAAATTCCGGATTGTGCTGTGATAGCTTATTCAATTCTTCTGCAATTTCATTCAAAGGCTTTGTTACAGAACTTGCAAAACGATCTGCGATAAAGATAGAGAAAACCAAAGCAATACTGATGCTTATCAAAATTGCGGGAATTAACACTCCTGCATATTGTTCCACCCCGGAGAAAGGAACCGCCATACGTATAATGTAAGCACCATTCTCAGAGATACTGGCAACATAGAGCATGGACATACTCAATGTCTCAGATTTTCGAGTAGCATAACCTATACCCTGTGATATTGCTTCTTTAATTTCCTCACGACCACTATGATTTGCCATTGTGGTATTATCCTTGACATCACTATCCGCGATAACCTTACCCTTCAGATCAATAATCGTAAATCTGTCTTTTTCATTACCGTTAACCTTCTTTAAAGCATCTACCTGAGCTTTTAAGTCTCCGTCATAATCCAGACCATGATCCGCTATTCTTACGGTATAAAGCATGTTTTTTTCAGTTCGATCCAGTATAATCTTACTAATAGCCGCACTAAAAATAATGCCGCTTAATATAAGCGCCAGTGAGATAGTCCATATAAATCTTTGGAATATCGCTCTTTTCACATACCCTCCATTAAATACGAAAGCTTACTCTACCCCTTTTGAGAATCGGTAGCCCACGCTTCGTACCGTCTTAATATGTTCCATGCCTATGGAACCCAGCTTCTGTCTTAAAGTACGGATATGGATATCCAAGGTTCTGGATTCTCCGTCATATTCATATCCCCAGATCTGATTCAATAACTCATCTCTGCTTACAACTCTGACATCATGCTCAATCAAATACAATAATAATTCATATTCCTTATAGGTCAACTCCACGGGAATACCATTGTTAGTCACTTCCCGTGTCTGTGGATTAATCTTAAGTGTATCAATGGAAATTATGTCACTGACATCTTCATTCTTTGATCTGCGAAGAAGCGAGCGGATTCTCGCTGCAAGCTCCAGAACACCAAAAGGTTTCGTGATATAATCATCCGCGCCTACATCCAGTCCCATTACCTTATCAAGCTCTTTATCCTTCGCGGTAAGGCAGATCACCGGCGTATTTTTTAACTGTGCATCTTGTCTCAAGATGCGTATTGCAGATAACCCGTCCATTCCGGGAAGCATTAGATCAAATATAGCCAGATCCGGGTGATCATCCTTCATATCAAGGAGCGCCGGTTCTGCTGCTTCATAAGCTTTAATTGAATAGCCAAAGCCTTCCAGTGCAATTTTAAGAAGTTCCCGGATATTCTCTTCGTCTTCGATTACATAGATTCGTTCCATACTTACCTCCATTATGCTAATACCTCTATGAGCACTGTGTCAGCATAGACCTGCAACTTAATAATATTGCATGTACTGAATTCTATAATATTCTTATATTATTTACGGAACCTGTTTCATGGAATTCCGTCCATTCACAGATATTAACCGCATGGTCACCGATACGTTCAAAGTACTTAGCAATCATCAGTATGTCTACACACTGATCTACATGCTCATTCGTAGTACGAAGTAAGTTTGCAACTTCTTCCTTTACTTTATCAAAAAGATCATCTACCACATCATCCCTCTTCATGATCTCTCTGGCTTCATCTACATTCACAGCTGTAAATGCTGCAACAGCATCATGAACCATTTCCTTTGAAACCTTACCCATCTCAGGAATGTGCTTCACAAGACTGTAGACATGTTCACGCTTTTCGCGAATGATTAGTTCTGCGATATCTGCCGCATGATCTCCGATACGCTCCATATCCGTTACCACCTTCAGCGCTGTGGTTACAATACGAAGATCTCTGGCAACGGGCTGCTGCTTCAGGATCAAGGAAAGGCACCTTGCCTCAATTGTTTTCTCTATATCATTTACATTTCTGTCTTCCTGTATAATTTCATTCGCTAATACTTCATTCTGTGTTTCAAATGCAGTTAAGGTTTTCTCTATGGCTGCTTCAATCAGACGTCCCATCTCTACCAGGTTTTCCTTTAATAATTGAAGCTCATGTTCAAAGCTAAGTCGAGCGGTCATATTGTATTCCTCCTTTTATAATCATTATAGTGGAATTGACAAACCATGTCAAATCATGGTATCAACCAAATCTACCGGTGATGTAATCTTCTGTTCTCTTGTCCACCGGTCTGGTGAATAAGGTATCCGTAGTCGCAAATTCAACCACTTCGCCAACCAAGAAGAATGCAGTATAATCAGATATTCTGGCAGCCTGTTGCATATTGTGGGTTACGATGGCAACGGTATATTTTTCTTTCAGGTCTGACATCAGATCTTCAATCTTCAGCGTTGAGATTGGATCCAGCGCGGAGGTGGGCTCATCCATCAGGATTACCTCAGGCTCTACCGCCAGTGCTCTGGCGATACAAAGTCGTTGTTGCTGACCACCGGATAAGCCAAGTGCTGATTTCTTCAGACGATCCTTAACTTCTTCAAAAAGTGCTGCACCGATTAAGCTTTCCTCAACAATCTGATCCAGCTTTGCTTTCGACTTAATTCCATGGATTCTTGGTCCATAAGCTACATTATCATAGATCGACATCGGAAATGGATTTGGCTGCTGGAACACCATGCCTATCTTCTTACGAAGTAAGGTTGTATCCACTCTTGGATCATAGATATTCTCACCGTCCAGAGTTACTAATCCATCTATCTTTACACCTGGAATTAAATCATTCATACGATTCAGAGTCTTAAGAAAGGTTGATTTACCACAGCCGGAAGGACCGATAAATGCTGTGATTGCTTTCTCTTTGATGTTCATATCTACACTTTTCAGAGCATGGTTCGTTCCATAATATAGATTTAGACTTTTCGTATTTATTTTATCTTTTAACATATATGTCTCCGTTCTGCCATCCTTACAACGGCTGATATTACTTATTTACATTGAATTTATTTGATAAATACTTAGTCAGCATATTAATTCCAAACACAATCACCAACAGCACTAATGCGATACCGAATGCTTCATCGTATTGCGCCTTTTCCATACTTAAGAACAACTGTATCGTTAAGGTACCACCCGGCTGAATTACCTTCTCAAAGAGGCCTTCGCCGTACTGCCCAAGCTTCGGTAACAAATAGCCACTGCCCGCGGTGAATAATAGTGCTGCAGATTCACCTACAATACGTCCGATGGAAAGAATGATACCGGTGATAATTCCTGGCATAGCGGAAGGAAGTAATATTGTGCGGATCATATACCACTTCGTGGC
>JAGFXQ010000372.1 GCA_017861355.1 Bacillota bacterium | reverse complement strand
AATGCATAAAAAAAACTAAAATAAGTGAAATAAAAATGTTTTTATTATTGCAGTTTTGCGAAATTCATTATATAATGATGTCAAAGTGATAGAAAACCTTTCACTTTGGGAGGAGATATCGATTCTTCTTCAAAAAAGGGATTGTGTAATTTTATTAAGATGGAGGGTGAAACATGAGAAAAATTAAGGTTTTTCTAGCTGGACTGTTGCTGATTAGCATGATAGCAGCAATGTTTAGCGGTTGTGGCAAGAAGTATGAAGCACTGAGTGAGGAGATCACCGGTACAATCGATGTTATGGTTTGGTCAGGTTCGGGCACTTATATGGAGGATCTGGGACATCAGGATCTGACTGCTGCAGATTTTAAAGGACAGAATGAAGCAGCAGTATACGCAATTGCAAAAGAATTTAACAAAGTATATCCAAACATTAAGATTAATGTATTTGCTAAGGTTGGGGGACCGAACGACAATGAGACTTCCTGGTCTCAAGAACTTGAGAACTTCAAAGCAGAGCATGGCAAATATCCGGATGTGTACGCATCTACCGATCTTCCCGGCGACGTTGCCAAAGGCTTGGTTGCAGATTTATCCGTATTTAAGGATGATCCGGTTTACAAAACTTTTAATCAGTCCATTATGAGCATGATGAATTATTATGGCTTCCAAGCTGGTTTACCGCAGTTTATTCAGCCTTGGGGTGTCTATATCAATAAGGAATTGGCTGAGACAAATAACATTGATATTCCTCCGGTAGACTGGAATATTGATGAGTATACAGCATTTGCTACATCAGGCGATAATAAGAACTTCTGGGGTGCAATGGACATTCCGATGAGCTTTATTAATACAGGAACAAAGGATATCAACTATTCTCTGAAGAATTACAGCGGCGAGGGAGACCATATCAACTTAACTTCCGATGCGGTTGCTGACTTACTGGAATACATTCCGAAGTGGTCAAAATCCGCTATCTGGTCACAGAACGATATCGGTGCCGTACCTACAGAGATTATGGATGCAAACGGATGGTGGAGTTATAATTTCTTTATAAATAACAAATGTTTAACCAATGATGGTGATCCCTGGATGATGGGTGATGCAGCGAACCCGACCGAAGGACATTGGGGAACCGTAAAATCCAATGATTGGGATATCTATCCGAGACCCAGCACTGATTACCAAGAGAATACAATCGGTATCGTATTAGATCCGATGGCAATTCACAATTTTGCAATGGATGACGGAGATCCGGCATGGACTGACACAGAGAAGCAGGCACTTAAGGTTGCTTATACCTTCGGTTCCTTCTGGGTAGGTTCTACTGCAAGTATGCAGGCAAGAGCAAACCAGAACTTTACCGATAACGGCGTTGAGAAGACTTGCTTAAATGACTCCTTCCCGTTAGTAACTGGCGACGAATTTAAGAAACAGATGGAAATCTGGTATTCCACTACAACTCATCAGCGTTTTGGTGACACAACCAAGATGCCCGGTTTCCAGAAGGTTCTTGAGCTTTGGGAGAAGGGACAGTTCTGGGATATCTCCGATAAGGCTTATCCTTACTACATTATGGAGGACGGAACGAAGAAGGAAGCAGCTTACGAATGGGTTTATATCTATAAGCAGGATGTTACCGGTGCTTTAAGAACCGATGCGAACTGGCTGGATCAGGTTAAGGCTAAGCTTGCAGATTGGAATAAAGTAATCAATGAAAGATATGTACTTGCAGATCAGCAGTTAAGAGATGGCTTAAAGGAATTCTACGGCTTTTCAGATGACAGCTTTAAGGCAAAGAAGTAAATAACTTATTATACAGCTAGCTACATATGGAGCTGTTTCATTTCATCGTACTCTTCTAATTTATCACATTCTCAGGGGACTGTCGGTAGACGGCCCCCTGAGATAAGTGTGAAAATAAAGACAATTTTCACACAAAAAGAACTCCAAAATGAATTCCATTGGAAATTCATTTTGAACTTCTTTCGGGTATTGTGATGCTGGGGTGAGTGATGACTTGTGACAGTCCCATTTTTATAAGGGGAGAGAGCAACAATGAAGAAAAGAAAGATCGCAATATCCATTGTGCTTTTATGCATGGTTGCAGTTGCTGTTTTGGCATCTGTATTTATTTTTGGACAAAAACCGGAATATGTATCCGATGTAGATGAGCATAAAGTAGAAGCAGCATACAACCTGTTGAAGGATTCCCTGAGAACAGAGACAATGTCCTATCATGATTTTCTTGCTGAGCATGCAGAGAATTACGGACAAGATACCGTATCTGCAGAACCGAAGAACGGTACAAGCGTTGACGGTTATGACGGATTGGCAGCAGTACTGGATTATAATGCAGGTTCTGATTACATAGTCAATGTGAAGACATCAGGACTGTATCAATTTGTATTAGATTATAAGCCAATGGGAAATTCCCTGGCGGATTTTAATATTGAGGTTAAGGTTAACGATAGCAGAGATTATGAGGAGATGAAGAACATCATGCTCCCCTTATATTGGACTGACGAGACGAAGGAATATCCGAAGGATCGTTATGGTGACGAGATGGCACCTAATCAGCTGGTGAAATCGGATTGGACCTCTGCTTATCTCTATAATAATACCTATGTTAGTGTCAAACCTTTATTATTCTACCTTCAGTCCGGTGAGAATGTAATCTCAGTTACCAATATCTCCGGAGATGGATTAGGAATTGGAACTCTTACCGCCTTGGAGCCGACCTTTACCACACCTGCTTACAGTGATTATCGGAGTCGTCAGGATGGTGAACTGATTGATGGTTTGCTCAAGATAAACTCTACGGACTATACACTGAAGAATACAACGCAAGCGATCTATTCCACTGAGAATAATCCTGCTTTAACACCGCATGACAGTGAATACAAGAAATTGAATACTCTTACCTGGACGGAAGCCGGTTCGGAGATTACCTACGAGCTTAACGTACCGAAGAACGGGTATTATCATATTGCCTTCCATTATAAAAATGGTAAGGAAGAATTCGATGTTTTTAACACGATTAAGATTGATGGAGAGGTACCTTTTACGGAATTACAAAGCTATGCCTTTCCTTCAACACAGAATAACTGGGCAAATGAAACCTTGTGTGATGCAGACAGAAAACCTTATGAGATCTATCTCGCTAAGGGCAGTCATTCCTTGACGCTTCGTTCGGAACAGGAACCAATCGTACAGGCATGGCAATATGCGAAGGTAATCTGCGAACATGTATCCCAACTGGAACTTGAAATCACAAAGATTACCGGATCGGGGAAGGATAAGAACAGAACCTGGCAGATGACCAGATATCTGCCCTTGATCCCGGATTATCTGGAGGCATATGCAACTCTGATTCATGCAATCAAATATGAACTGCAGGACGATACACCGAATGGTGTGAA
>JAGFXQ010000121.1 GCA_017861355.1 Bacillota bacterium | reverse complement strand
AGGGTAGGCAAATAAGACCGTTAAGAACACATTCGCTAACGTACCAACTAAAGTTACACCCATAGATATGGCATAGCCTTTTAAAATATTTGTAGAATCCACAAGTAAAAATTTATATGCATCAAAAGAAAGTTTTTTAGGAAGGAAGCTGTATCCATCTCTAACTAAAGTCAATTCATCCGTAACAGAGGATATCATAAGCAGTATAAATGGGGTTAGACAGAATATGCCTAATATGATTAATACTATGTTTGCTATTATTTGAAATCCTTTTCTACTTTCAACCATTTCATTTCCTCCTTCTCTAAAACAGTGAGTTTTCTTCGCTGACCTTTTTCACGATAAAATTCGCGGTCAAAACCAGAATAAACCCAACAATGGATTGGTAAAACCCAGCTGCTGATGCCATACTTACATTATTGAGGGATATTAATCCACGGTATACATAGGTATCAATTGTATTGGTTACATCAATAAGTAAACCGCTATTCATTGGAACCTGATAGAATAAACCGAAATCTGAATAGAAAATTCGTCCAATGGACATCAGTGTTAATGTGATAATCGTCGGTTTTAAGGAGGGCAGTGTAACATTAGTTATCTGCTGCCATCTGGAAGCCCCATCAATGGCAGCTGCTTCAAAATACCCTCGATCAATGCCCACCAAAGTAGCAAAGTATATAATACTGGTATATCCGAAGCCCTTCCATAGGTGAACAATAATCAGGATAACAGGCCAAAAAGTAGGAGTCGAATACCATGATACCGGTTCAAGACCTAATGGACGCAGAATACTGTTATTAATAAATCCAGAATCCGCGCTCAAGAAAGCATATACTAGGTAACTAACCACTACGATGGAGATTAAAAACGGAATTAATATTACTGTCTGGTATAATTTCTTTAACTTAATACTACGAATATCATTCAATAGAATTGCTACTGTTATCGCAAGTACCGTCCCCAGGCAGATAAATATCAAATTGTAGCCTAAGGTGTTTCTCGTGATTACGAACGCATCCTTTGTTTTAAATAAAAATTCGAAGTTTTTTAACCCTACAAATTTACTTCCGGAAATGCCTTTGGAATAATTAAACTGCTTGAAAGCAATCCGTAGACCGGCCATTGGTATGTAATTATTTATTATGATATATAGAGTCCCGGGCAGCATCATCAGATAGAGCGGATAATATCTCTTTAATTTTTTTATCATATTCCATAATTTTTGTTTCATTCAATATCCTCCAGAGATACATTAGAACGTATGCTTCTTTCATTTACTATTGTCGTGAATACAAAAGAAAAAAGGAGGAATACCGTGTCAGACCCACCGCTTTCCTCCCCTTTCCTTCTGTTATAATCTAAATATTACTTTGTAGCCAGCCATTCATCCAGCTGTCTTTGTTTTTCGGCAATGATTCTGTCCACACCTGCATCCTCAAGTTCTTTCAGGAATTGGGGCAATGCTACAGAAGGATCAACCGCACCACAGTCCAAAGCATTTGCATATTTATTTCTAACATTATTACATGCCGTAACTTCATTAATGACACTTTCATTGTTCCAGCCAAAACCTTTTCCGGGTGATACAATTGCAGTTTTATTAAACTCTCCTGTTTCATCCCAAAGTGTCACGGCAGCACCTTCCCATACTGGTGTAATCATCTCATTCAACCACGCCCATGGATAGCTCGGATAGCCTGTATTACTTCCGTCTACCCCTGCAGGATAGCGTACCATATTCTTCTCTGAATTCGAATACTCATAATGCTTGCCTTCTACACCATTTACTAATATATTCTGTAACTCTGGATTTGTATAAATCTCATTCATAACTTGAACGGTTCTCTCCGGTTTTTCGCTGTTATGCGCAACATACCATAGAATATCAAGTCTAGTTGTCGTTGTATAAGCTTCTGTCATAGGTATTACAACCATCTCCATACCCGTTGCTTTTTTATGCTCTGCCTCAATACCCGGTTTTACATTACAGAAACGGCCAAATGCTTTACCTGAGCTAATCATAGTTGCCCAAGGCTCTGTATTGGAAGGTGCATCAGGCATAATCAATCCCTTTTTAGTCCAATCGTATCTTCTCTCAACAATGCCACGGTAAAGGTCAGTTGCGTACCAGTTTACTACTGTAGTATTAGCAGAATCGGTACAATCCTCTAATACGCCGAAATCATATCCCAAATCATCACTGGTTGTCATCGTGTTCATCGTTCCTCCATTGGAGATGACGGGGTACATATCCGGATATTTATCCTTTACTGCCTGTAACAATGGTTCAAGATCCTCTTCTGTTTTAATCTTGGTATAGTCAAAACCAAGCTCATCCGCAATTGACTTTACAAAGGTAAATCCCCATGCTACCGCCTTTTCCTTATTGGCAGGAACTGCATAAATACCACCATTGATTGTAGTACATGCCCAATCATCAGCACTGATCTGTGCCTTCATCTCAGGTGCATATTCATCCATATACTGACCGATCTCTACGATTTGACCATTACTAACCGCAGACGAGAAGATATCGCGGTTATTATAAAGCATATCCAGCTTTTCACCGGAAGAGAACATAAGGTTAACTTCCTGTGCATAGGTACCAAAGCCAATACGCACTACTTCAAGCTTTGTATTATATTTCGGTTCCAGAATAGCAGATGCCAAAGCAGATACTTCTTCACAATCCTCTACCTTCGCTGTTCCCGGTAATACAAGCTTAACCGTATATGGTTCCTGATTACTAAAGTCCTTACCTGATGCACCAACTTCTTCCCCTGCTGCGCCATCGGTAGAAGCCTCCTGAGCAGCTTCTGTATCATTAGTCTTAGTATCCTCTGTCGTTGCCTCTGGCTTTCCACATCCTATAAGAAATGTGCCTAGCATAGCAATGATCAATAAATATGAAATTACCTTTTTCATATTCCTACACTCCTCCTTTATTTAGCTTAGGTAAGAACTATCTCTAACCTATGAACTGATTATATATAATCTGATCATTCACCAGCTACCCGGATAGTGACACAAAGTATTCTATCCATGACTTATGTAAGGTTCTGTTTGATTTCACTGGGTGATACGCCGAATAACCGCTTAAACGACTGTGCAAAGTGTGAGAAATTACTGTAGCCCACTTTTGATGCTATGATACTGACTGAGAAATCGGTCGTTTCCAGCATAAGCTTCGCTATATTCATCTTTTCCTGCAGGATATAGTCTGACAGCTTCATTCCTTTTTCTTTCCGAAATAATCTGGAAAGGTATTCCGGATTTAAATAAACCGCTTCTGCAACATCCTTTCTGGTTATGTTCTTCTGAATATTCTTATGAATATAATTAAGTATTTCATCCATACGTGATTGACTGGCATCCACCTGGTCATACATGGTTTTAAGATAATTTAATGTAAACACAATAAGACTTTTCATTCTTGCAACAGAGGTATAGGAGTTCATTAAAGCTTCATAATTATAATCGTTCTCTCCCTCAATCCCGATACCACTCTTTCCGTATTTATAATTTCGGATTGCATCTAAAAATAAGTAGATATAGTCCTGATGAAACCTCCGCAGCACCTCATCATTCATCTTACCGTTACGCATCAGGCGGTCCAGATACCCGCATGCCTCTTGCTTCAGTAAATCATAATAACCGTCTTTGATATATTGTGCCCATTTATTGCAATCCGGGGCAAGATAGTCCAATTCGATTGTTTCATTACTGTCATCTTCCAGAATCCCATCTTTTTTAACTACATTCTGACGACACCTTTTATTCAAATCCTTTACTTTACCTGGGAGTTGGGGAAATGTTGCTATTCCACCCGGGTACAATGCTATTTTACATTGAAACAACTGCTCTCCTGTCTTAATAAACTTAAGCATAGCCGGCTTTATATTAAACATATCCCCCTGCTTCCGGTAAAGTAAGATAAAATGTTCACTGTCCATACTGACAACAACAATTCGGTCCGCCTCTGCCATTAGTAATTCAGACCATATATTATCGATTGTATATTGTAATAGATTATTTTCCCAACGTTCACCCTCTGCCTCAAGCAATTGTATCATCACTATATTGCACAGACTATCTTCCTCTATTTCATAAGATAGAAGAGATAAATATCTGGCAACCTCTTTCACATCCCTACGCAGCCCTAGTAAATATTCTCTTAATACACTACCTAAGGTTTCTTTCTCCCTCTTCTTCAGATCCAAGGCGTAATCATAATAATTTTTAACAATTGCATCCATTGTAATGCGGTCAATTGCCTTCTGCAGTGATTCCTCTATTTCCCTATAAGTTACTGGCTGCAGTAGATAATCAAAACCCTGCAGGTGAATTGCTTTTTGTGCATAGGAGAACTCCGAATGGGAGGTAAGGAATATACATTTAATAGGATATCCCTGCTCCAATACCCATTCGTATAGCTCTAAACCACTTCCCATTGGCATCTCAATATCGCAAAGCAATATGTCAACCGGATGCGCCTGAATGACATCCTTTGCTTCAAAGATATTATGGGCGGTAAATTTCTGCTCGACAGTGAGCCGTTCCCAATTAACACCCACTAAAATTCCTTCAATTACAGTAGGTTGGTCATCAACAATTAAAAGCTTCATTCCCCGCACTCCTTTCTACTAGCATCCCTCGTCTCTTTAGGTACCGCTACCGGCAAGATCATCTCACACTGCGCCCCATCTACTGTGTTGTTGCAGTGCAGAACTGCCTTATCCCCATAGATCAGATATAATCTCTGACGAATGTTCGCAATTCCAACATTGTTCTCTGTGTACTGGTATGAGGTATGAGTATTTAGTTGCTTTAATACCTCCTGGCTAAAGCCATTTCCATTATCCGTAATAATAATATCAAGCAGCTTTTCCTCCTCCATTTTCAGTTCGATGATCCGGATCTCAAGCTGTAAAGTTTGGTTGGCTTTTCTTCCATACTTAAGTGAGTTCTCAACAAAGGGCTGAATCAATAATACTGGAATAATACAGTCCTTTAGTTGTTCTTCAATCTCAATTTCACATTCAACATCCTGCTCGAGACTATCCTTCTGTAGCGAGACATAATTACGTACATGATTTATTTCGTCTTCTATTGTCACCAGCGTCATATTATCTTTGAAAAAATATCTAAGATAACTGGAGATATGTATAATCATGTCCTGCATTTTATCAATACGCTTTAATTCAGCCATCCCATAGAGATGTTTCAGGCAATTGAGAAAGAAATGGGGTTTAAGCTGAAGCTGTAGATATTGTAACTCTGCACGGTTTTTCTGCAATTCCCTCTCCCAGGATTCGATTTTCAAATTCGTAATCTCTGCCATCATCTGATTAAATGTGTCATTTACCTTCTGAAATTCTTGTATCTTATAATTAGATACTACTTTCTCATTAATATTACCGTCTCTGATTCTCTCCATTGTCCTGATCAAATTCTCCATTGGTCGGAAATATGACTTAGAGATTAAGATATAACAAAACGGGATTAACAAAACCATCAAAAGAGATAATAGCAATAGCAAGGTCTGCATCCAATTCATATATGAAAAATACCCTTTATATGGAATAAAGAAAAAGATCCGGACATGAAGCATATCAGAATATTGATTCACTACCATGTATCTGGGAACATCCTTCGTTAGATAATATTTCTTATCTAATTTGTCTAATGTCAGGTTACTTTCATCCACTTCCTTCAGCCTTGTGAGTGCCTCTCCCTCTATTGTTGCATAATAAAGAAATCCTTCTTCTTCGGATCGATTCTTAATCTGGCTTTGAATCGTTGCTCGTAAATCAATGAAAAGAATGGTGTATCCTCCATTATATCCTAACATTCGAACCAGAAAGCCTTCCTCATTCACCAGAACCGGCTGCCATCCCTGTGCACAGTTTTTATCAGGATCCCGGAGCCATAGATTAACTATATCCCTCATTCCATCCTGCGTATCTATGGAATACACCCCTTCCTGACATATGTACCGATTAAGATTATTCTTCTCAGAGACAATAAATATACTGCCAAGACTTCGGTTACTACTGAGCAACGCTCTGTATTTTACTCCAATTTCATACCCTGATAGGTGCCTCGTTAATTCATCCAATTTGTGCAGCATATTGGTATGATCAAAATCATTGGCCCAATACTCTGAGATGGTTAGGCTTAGCCTTCTTAAATCGTATTCAATTTGAGATTGGTAAAGTTCTATCGTATTTTCTCCACTCTGAGCCACTTCACTATTCAGAGTTTTTATTGAATAAAAATTATAAACCACCAGACAAAAGATCATAGGAATAACGAATATTTCTACAATTAAGAGTAAATGCCGTTTGGATGATATCGTCCTAAATTTCATAATATTATACTCACTTTCTTCTGTATTCCATCTTAGTCAAGATATTGGGTAATTCCCCCTGCCCTTTCGGCCTCAGTATCAAGTCATAGATATAGTATAAATCAGCCAGATTAATATGGCTACCCATCCAATGATGGGAAATATCAGTTTAATGACTTTTTCTGTAGGAATTATGATTATCTCTTTTCATACTATTGACCATTGTAAGTCCTTCTGCTAGCTTATGCTTATCATTTGACAAATCGTTTTCGTAACAGTCAGGAGGGACACTATGACACAAACATTAATCAAAAGCATACTTGAGGCTCTTGCTGTCGGCGACAGTTTTGCAAAGGTAACCGAATTTGCCTCCAGAGAGCAGATAAAAGCCACCTATCAATCCATTGATACTCTTCTTTATCCGGAAGCAGCACTAGCACATAAGGATATGGATTATGCCCAGGTCACAGATGATACCGAACAAAATCTCTTTCTCCTTCAGGACTATTGTAAATTCGCTCGCATTACTCCTGAGATAGCGGCATTCAGCCTGGTACGGTGGTATGATGAATCAGTTAGTCCAGAGAAATATATTGGCCCCAGCTCCAGGAAAGCTATCCTTGCTATAAAGGAGGGTACTGCAATTAATGAAGCAGGTACTTCCGGGACCTCCTGCGGCGGGATCATGCGCGTACCTGCATCTTTCTTGTGCAGTACCGATTTAGTATCCCTACATCAGAATATTATCAGTACGTTATTACCTACCCATAACAACAACATCGCAATGGAGGCTGCCATGGGGTATGGTTATGCCCTTTTTGCTATCAGTATAAACCATACAATAGAAGATGTCGTTCAGTCAGCATCGATTGGCTGCGATATCGGCCGCAGGATTAATACACATGATATGGACTTATCTTGTTTTCCCTCCTGCAAGGCTCGCATCCCGGTTCTGCTTGATTATATCCCAAAGTTTCACTCGGACGAGGAACTGCTGGACTTTTTATTTTATGTATTCGGAACTACCATTTCTTCCTGTGATGTATTTATCTCCTCCCTTGCCCTCTTTCTCTGGTGCAAGAATGATGTATTTAAAGCAATCCGTATGTCCGCTATGCTTGGCGGTGACACGGATACCATTGGATGTCTGGCGGCTGTCCTATGCTGCTGCTATGCGAAAGGACATAATATTCCGGAGAGTATGATAAATACAGTTGTTACGGTTAACCAGCTCGATTTGGATGATTTATCCCATCAGATTGATCGTTATCGCTCCACTATGTCACAGTAGACTGTCACTCCAGTCAATCAAAAATTACAAGACAAATCAAGAAGTAACTAACATGTTATTATCGAAACATAAGGAGGCTACACAATGGAATTAAAATACCTCGGAACCGCTGCCGCTGAAGGATATCCCGGTATCTTCTGTGACTGTTCGTACTGTATAGACGCCAGAATGAAAGGAGGCAAGAATATCCGCACACGTTCTCAAAGTATTATTGATAACCATTTATTAATTGATTTCCCAGCAGATAGTTACAGTCATATGCTGCAATATCAAATCCGATTTTCAGATATTCGCAGTATTCTCATAACCCACACCCATCAAGATCATCTTTATCTTGAAGATCTCGGACTCCGATGTGAAGGTTTCTCCCATAATATCAAAGGGACCTTGACCTTGTACGGAAACTCAACCTTAAAGAACAAATTCAATCAGCTATATCTTCACAACCCGGAGGATACTCATCTATCCGGTAAGCTTGAATGTGTGGAACTAATCGAATATATTCCTGTCAAGATAGAAGACTATATCGTAACCCCATTACTGGCCAATCATGATCCAAATGAAAAATGTTATCTATATCTCATAGAGGAAGACGGCAAAACCTTACTATACGGGAACGATACCGGATGGTTTCCGGAAGAAACCTTGAACTACCTACACAATAAGCAAATAGATTGTCTTTCCTTAGACTGTACACATATGAAGTATGAACAAAGAAATAATCACCTTGGATTCCCGAATAGCTTAGAACTGATTAATACACTAAGATCGCTTCATTGTATTTACGATAATACTCAAATCATTCTTACCCATTTCTCACACAATGGACATATGCTACATTCTGAAATGAAAGCTCTGGCAAAGCCCTATGGAATCCATGTCGCATACGATGGCATGACAGTGATTTTTTAGTAAATTAAAAGGGAACGAGGTGGACGGAGGCTGGATCTAGTAATAAATAAGATTAGAATTAATAATAGGTGGGTTCGTTTACAAGATTCTTTGGTTGATATATGATTTAAGTTGATAAGTACCTTTTCATACTTTTATTATACTTTTCAATTGGAGGAAATGGGATATGGGCGGCTTTTTTGCAGTAGCATCCAAGACGGATTGCGTATTTGACTTATTTTTCGGAACGGATTATCACTCACATCTTGGAACCAGACGAGGCGGAATGGCCGTATACAACGAAAACGGCTTTGATCGTGCGATACACAACATCGAGAACTCCCCTTTTCGAACAAAATTCGAGAAGGATGTCAACTTGATGAAAGGAAATCTCGGCATCGGCTGCATCTCGGATTATGAATCCCAACCCCTGCTGGTGCGTTCACACCATGGCACCTATTCCATCACCACCGTTGGTAAGATTAATAATATGGAAGACATCGCAAAGGATATCTTCCATTCCGGTAATACACATTTTCTCGAAATGAGTGGTGGAGATCTGAATGCCACTGAGCTGGTAGCGGCCATCATCAACCAGAGGGACAACCTGGTCGAGGGTCTTCGGTATGCTCAGGAGCGCATCGACGGCTCCATCTCTATTCTTCTTATGACACCCAAGGGAATCTATGCAGCCCGAGATAAGATGGGAAGAACACCGATCACCGTCGGTAAGAAGGAAGATGCCTTCTGTTTCTCCTTCGAGAGCTTTGCTTATCTGAATCTTGGCTACACCGATTATAAAGAATTAGGCCCCGGAGAGATCGT
>JAGFXQ010000371.1 GCA_017861355.1 Bacillota bacterium | reverse complement strand
TGAATTCACATTGTGTATACAATTAGTTTGATCACTAAAAATAAATAGTTTATGACATATAACTGATTACATATTCCGACAAATGTGTTATACTGACTATATAGTTTTCGTACATACAGAATGGTTTTAAAATGTCAAAGGGTGCTATATACTCTTCCTATGACAAGATATTGCTATTGTAAGCACTCTTACAATTGTAAGCACACTTACATATCAATATCTTGTCATAGGGAAGCACCTTTGGTGCTTTTGACATTTTGATGAGAATAACGATCGAATGAAAAATTATAAATTCTATGCATGAAATACGGGAGATGCGCATATATTTTCAAGGTTGATAATGCGCAGGGATCAAAAGCAGGTGAAAGAGATTGGAAATATGGGAGGTGGCAGTCGGATGAAAGGGAGTAGAATTACGGAAGGTATTACAGAGGAACAAATCTACCTTTTTCATGAAGGAACAAATTATAAGAGCTACCATATGCTCGGAGCACATCGAATGGAATTGGACAGTCAAAGTGGCGTCCGTTTCAGCGTATGGGCTCCGAATGCTAATTGGGTCAGTGTTGTAGGTGACTTTAACAACTGGAATATTAGCGCTAATCTGATGATGAGGAAAGATGATTCCGGGATCTGGGAGCTTTTTATCCCCGGGGTAGAGACTGGACAGCTATATAAATATGCAGTGGGTAGTTCTTCTGGAGAGGTACTTTATAAGAGCGATCCCTATGCCTATTATTGTGAACTTCGGCCGAATACAGCATCCATTGTATATGATATTGATGGATTTGCCTGGACGGATGCCCCGTGGATAAAACGCAGAAATGAGAAGCTTCCTGTGGATAAACCCTTGCTGATTTACGAGGCTCATCTTGGTTCATGGAAGCAAAACGAGGACGGGTCCTTTAAAAATTATCGGGAACTGGCCACTGAGTTAATCGATTATGTTGTTGATATGGGTTATACCCATATAGAGCTGATGCCTGTGATGGAACATCCGTTTGATGGTTCCTGGGGATACCAGGTCACAGGCTATTATGCAGTTACCAGTCGTTATGGTACACCGAAGGATTTTATGTACTTCGTGGATTACTGCCACCAGAAGGGAATCGGTGTCATACTGGATTGGGTACCCGGACATTTTCCGAAGGATGCTCATGGACTGGCGAAGTTTGACGGAACCTCGATTTATGAACATCCGGATCCGAGAAGAGGAGAACATCCACAGTGGGGAACGCTGATATTCGATTATGGGAGGCATGAGGTTCAAAGCTTCCTGATCTCCAATGCGATCTTCTGGCTGGAACATTATCATGTTGATGGCTTTCGTGTCGATGCAGTTACGAGTATATTGTTTCTGGATTTTGGCAGGGAGGATTGGCTTCCCAACCAATATGGCGGGAATGAGAATCTGGAAGCCGCCGCATTCCTTAAGAGGTTGAATGAAACGGTATTCTCAGAGTATCCCTCAACGCTGATGATTGCCGAAGACTCCAGTCAATGGCCGTTAGTGACGGCGCCGACCAGCAGTGGCGGCTTGGGTTTTCTTTATAAATGGAATATGGGATGGATGAATGATACCCTGCGATATACCTCAATGGATCCGCTTTATCGCAAATGGAATCATAATCTATTAACCTTTTCCTTAACCTATGCATTTTCGGAAAATTATATTCTTCCTCTGTCCCATGATGAGGTGGTTCACGGCAAACGTTCTTTACTGAACAAGATGCCGGGAGAATATCATCAGAAATTTGCAGGTCTGAGAAGCTTGCTTGGATATATGATGGCACATCCGGGTAAAAAGCTTACTTTTATGGGTGGAGAATTTGGTCAGTTCATTGAATGGCGGTATGATTCAGGACTTGATTGGCTGTTGCTGGATTATGAGATGCATCAGAAAATTAAGGATTATGTGAAGGCGCTCAACCATTTCTATCAGGAGCAGCCGGCACTATGGGAGGACGATAACGGCTGGAGCGGATTCGAATGGATCTGTCCGGATGATAATAATCAGAGCGTATTGGCCTTTCTGCGAAAGAGCCGGTCGATGAAGGATTATCTACTAGTAGTTGTGAACTTTACTCCGGTGGAACGACCGGATTACTTAATTGGAGTACCGAAAGAAAAAGGCTTCCTGGAGATTTTTAATTCGGATGAGGCTTGTTATGGAGGCAACGGATATAGCGACAGCAGTCCGCTAAAGACAGAGAAGATACCCAGTCATGGATATGAGCAATCAATAAGACTTAAATTGCCGCCCTTATCCGTAGTATTTTATAAACCGGTAAAGCAAGCCGGAAGATCAACAAAGGTTAAGAAATGAGGCGCAGACATTACACCGAAAAATTCATTAAGGAGGTATATTTATGGTAACAAAAAAATGTGTAGCCATGCTGCTTGCGGGAGGGCAAGGCAGCAGATTAGGCGTATTGACAAAAAACATTGCTAAACCCGCAGTTCCCTTTGGAGGGAAATATCGTATCATTGACTTCCCCC
Organism: Bacillota bacterium; assembly: GCA_017861355.1. Classification (GTDB taxonomy): domain Bacteria; phylum Bacillota; class Clostridia; order Lachnospirales; family Lachnospiraceae; genus Mobilitalea. The sequence continues at coordinate 953 of JAGFXQ010000371.1, read as the reverse complement.
TGAGTAATTGTACCAATTCGGGAATCGATACCATCGGAGTATTGACCCAATATAAGCCCCTCAAGTTAAACTCATACATAGGTATTGGCCAGCCTTGGGATTTGGACCGATTAAACGGAGGAGTAACCATCCTGCCTCCTTACATGAAGCAGTCCGTAGGAGAATGGTATTCCGGTACAGCCAATGCAATCTTTCAGAATATCGAATTTATCGAAGCTTATGATCCGGAATATGTCCTGATCCTATCCGGCGATCAGATCTATAAGATGGATTACAGTGCGATGATGGAATATCACGAAGAGAAAAATGCAGATGTTACCATCGCTATTCTTGAGGTTCCGTGGGAAGAGGCCAGCCGATTCGGTATCATGAACACCCATGAGGATGATCAGGTCTATGAATTTGTTGAGAAGCCGAAGAATCCCATCAGTAATAAGGCTTCCATGGGTATCTATATATTCAGCTGGAAGAAGCTAAGGAAGTACCTGATGGAGGATATGAATACACCGGGTTCGAACAATGACTTTGGCCAGGATATTATTCCAAAGATGCTGAAGGATGGAGAGAGAATGTTTGCTTACCCCTTCAAGGGCTATTGGAGAGATGTTGGTACCATTCAGAGCTTATGGGAAGCCAACATGGATCTCTTAGAGGAATCTTCAGAACTTGATCTGTATGATACCGGGTGGAAGATCTATTCCAGGAATCCGGTGGAACCGCCGCACTATATCGCACTTGGAGCAAATGTGAAACGATGCATCATCACCGAAGGCGGTATCATCTTTGGCGATGTACTCCATTCTGTACTATTTGCCGGTGTTACCGTTGGAAAGGGAAGCAGAGTAAATAATTCCATTCTAATGCCAAATGTGAAGATTGGTGACAATGTAGTAATTGAAAATGCAATTATTGCAGAGAACACAGTGATCGGTGACAATAGCTACATAGGATTC
>JAGFXQ010000120.1 GCA_017861355.1 Bacillota bacterium | reverse complement strand
ACAGTTTTGTCATAAATATGATATAACCTACAATATGCAAGGGGGAATAGACATGGGAGATTATAACAATCCAAACGAGAATAATAACAATCAACCAAATAATTCAGATCCAAATCAGACACCGAACGGTCAACCCGGATACCAGCCGCCGCAACCTGATCAACCACAGTATCAGTCAAGTAATCAGCCGGTGAATCCGGATCCGAATGGATATCAACAAAATAATCAAAATCCATATCAGAATAATCCATATCAAAACAATCCATATCAGAACACACCGTACCAGAACAATCCAAATCAATTATCAGAACACACCGTACCAGAACAATCCAAATCAATATAATCAATATCAGCAATATCAAGCGCCGGTTCAGCCTCAAAGCAATGGTATGGCAGTTGGAGCCTTAATCTGCGGTATCATTGGTTTTATACTCAGCTGCTGCTTATGGTATATCGCAATTCCACTTTCCATCGCCGGCTTGGTGTTAGGCATTCTTGTTCTCAAGAATAAAAAAGGTGGCAAGACCTTAGCAATTGTCGGCATTATTCTTTGTGCTATTACAATGATTATCGGAATATTTGCAGCAATTATGGTTATCGCAGTTGCATCGAATCCAGAGTTCAGCAATATGTATCAGGATATGCTGAATGAAATCCAGTCTTCCTATTAATGAGAATTGGATCGTATTATATAATAGTACAGTTAGCATTTTACAATAAAAATAGGTAATATAAAAGAATATGCTTCTCTTATTGAAACAGTCGGTATAACCTGTTTTATAAGAAGAGCATATTCTTTTGTTTTACTTTATAGGATTAAAGTGTCAAAAGCACCGAAGGTGCTTTCCTGATATAATACATTACTATGCAAGCTAGCTTACGATAGTAATGTATTATATCAGGAAGAGTGCACAGCACCTTTTGACACTTTAATCTTTATAGTTATAAATAAAATTCACTATATCACTTTCTATGGGGCAAGGTTAAGGTGCCAGATCCGGATATAGATTGCGGAGAACGAAATATATTACCAGAAGTAGGATTAAGATTAGATAAAACCAAAGTCTTCTGGGCATAAGCCGGATTCGTATACCGAAGCTATTCAAGGTGAATTCCACATAGGCAGTGATGGCAAGTACCAGCCCCAGGACTGGTACAGGATTATATCGAATAGAAGCAGACAGGTCACCATGAAGTAGTGCGGTTATGCTTCGGGTATTACCACACGCAGGGCAGTAAAGATGGAGATATTGATAAATGAAGCACTTTGGAAGGTATGCAGTAAGTGCAAGAAGCGGAGTGCGTAAACATAAGATTAAGATCGCCACAAAGGGAAGTGTAATTGCAATTATTTTATTACGGGTAATAGGTTTCATGGCTACTCCAATCGATAATTTTGCTTAATCCGTCCGGTTTCGGATCAGATCTCTTTCCTTCGAACAGTATATCATATTCATAGACTCCTGAAAAGGAAGGTAACCAAGAAAATTGTAGCTAAAGTGCTTGTGATGGCTAGGAGAATGATATATAATAGGTAAAAATTAGACTTTAACGCAATAAAGCATAAAAATGTGAACATGCAAACTTAGGAAGGATACAAATTATCTATGGATTTGAAAGAGTATTTAAGGACGCACAGGGTATTCCCCGATGGATCAATGGGTACCTATTATTGCAGTATTATGAATCAGCCAAACGCGATATCCGAGCAGGCGAATCTGACTGCACCGGAGGTAATCAAGTCGATTCATATAGATTATATCAAGGCAGGAGCACAGCTGCTTCGGACGAATACCTTTGCAGCAGGGAGAGCGGTTCTTCACTGTACACCTAAGGAGCAGGAGAGGCTGATCAGAGCTGCCTGCAGAATAGCCAAGGATGCAAGGGATACTGCGGTAAACGAACTGGTAGAGGATAGACCAATCTGGATCTTAGGTGATATTGGACCGATTTCGCAGGATGCTGAGACAACAGAGGAAGAACTTCTGGCAGAATATCGACACATATGTGATTTGTTTATAGAGGAGGGTCTTGCCGGAATTCATTTTGAGACCTTTCCAAGTACGTATTATATTGAGAGACTGGTCCCATATATTAAGGAAAAGCAGCCATCCATGTTCCTTCTTACTTCCTTCTCGGTGAATAAGAACGGCTATAGCACACTGGGTATCAGCGCAAAGAGATTGATTGATAAAGCCGGACAGATAGATGGCATCGATGCCTTTGGTTTGAACTGTGGTGTGGGTTCGGGACATATGCTCGAGATATTGGGGAAGTTGAACCTTCCCGAGGATTGTCTGCTTTATGCTGCGCCGAATGCCGGTTACCCCGAACAAATGCAGAACCGTATGGTATTCATGGACAACGCCAGGTACTTTGCAAATAATATGAAGCAGATTGCGGAACTTGGAATAAGTATTACCGGTGGATGCTGCGGAACAACTCCGGAGTACATTGCATTCCTTGTCGAGGAGATTGGATCAAGTACGTATCCTGTGTTGAAGCACGCGAAGCAGAATGGTGATGCAAAGTCAGGTATGCAGAGAAAAGAAAATGAATTCTACCAGATGCTACAAAGCGGTAAGAAGGTAATTGCTGTTGAACTGGATCCACCTTATGATGCTGACATAGATCGAGTAATGGAATGTGCCCACATATTGAAAGACAGTCAGGCGGATATCATAACCTTTGCCGATTCGCCTATGGGAAGAAGCAGAGTTGATTCGGTTCTAATGGGGATTAAAATAGCAGAAGAGACCGGACTGAAGGTGATGCCTCATATCTGCTGCCGTGACCGCAATATGATTACGATGCGCTCAACACTTCTGGGTGCATATATTCACGGGATTCGGAATCTTCTTCTGGTAACCGGTGATCCGGTACCGGGAGAGAGCAGAGTATCCACCACCGGAGTATTCGACTATAATTCTGTACAGCTGATGGATTATGTAAAAGAGATGAACATGGAACATTTTACAGGAGATCCTTTCTGTTACGGTGGCGCTTTGAATCACAATCGCGGAAAGCTGGAGAGAGTGGTAGAACGGATTCAGCGCAAGATAGATGCAGGAGCGAGGTATTTTCTTACCCAGCCGATCTACTCCATAGAAGATGTAGAGCGAATCAGAGCAATTAAGGAGAAGGTGGATACCAAGATTTTATGTGGGATCATGCCACTGGTCAGTTATAAGAATGCCCGCTTTATTAAGAATGAGATGCCGCAAATCTATGTTCCGGAGGAGATTATGAATCGTTATCATCCCGAGATGTCCAGAGAAGAAGCGGAAGAGGTCGGTGCAGAGATCGCAAGGGAAGTAATTCAAATGCTGGAGCCTATTGCAGATGGATACTATCTTATGTTACCATTTAATAGAGTCAGTCTGATGGACAAGATATTCCGCAGGTAGAGTGATTGGCTAAGTGCCCGACACCTGATCAGAAATGTCATTTGACGTAGAACATTATTCCAATTATTAAGTTACACATTGAGTAGATTATATAAACTATATGGGGGATACACGGGATGAAGAAGAAAATATGGATTATAATGATTGGTATATTACTGCTTGCCTTGGATTTTAAGGTTCCCGTCGGCAGATTATACCCGTCGATGATTAAGGATTTAACCATCGGAGAAGAACTGCAATTACGAATCGTGAATAATTTTATTGGAACGCGGCCGTTATTTGATGTGATTCCTGATCTTCTGGGCTTTGCTTTGATTTTTATCGGTTGTGCTTTGTTGGTGAGAAAGAATATCAGGTTTTTTGTGGCTATGTTACTGATACCAATCGCCATGTATTATTATATCAGACTGCCACTGCTACCATATCAGCTGGAAAGCAGAGATCTATACTTAACGGTGGCGGGAAATCAAATTATCCTAATCACGATCGAGATTTTGATTGAATTCTTTGTGATCCACGGAATTGTGACCATGACAAACTGTCTGCAGAATAATTGGAATAATAATGAACTCCTTGGTGGCTGGATCATCGCTATGATGAGTAAAGGTCTACTGGTCGGAATTGACTTTTTCTTCGGGGAGCACATCTTCTATGTGATTTATTATCTCATCTTCCTTGGAGCTACGGTTTTCTATCTCAATCGTTTGTTAAAGACATTAGAATTTAATCCGGGTGAGATTATTAAGACAGCATAAATATAGAATAAAGAAGTGATAAGCAGATGGTGGTAAGCGAATAGTCATGTATATTAGTGATAATTAGATATCAAGTTAAGAAAGGCTAAGGTGAAGATATGACCAGACAGGAATTCATTGATTTCGTTAATTCTAAAATAATAATCTTAGACGGAGCAACAGGAAGCAATCTGCAGCAGCGCTCAATGCCGACGGGGGTATGCCCGGAAGCGTGGATGCTTGCTAATCCGGAGATTGTCATTGGACTTCAGAGAGAGTTCCTGGAAGCAGGTTCTGATATTCTGCTTGCACCAACCTTTACTGCCAACCGTATTAAGCTTGCAGAATATGGTCTGGTGGATAAAATTGAAGAGATCAACCGGGGTTTAGTTGAATTATCTCAGAAAGCCATCGAAGAATATCGCAGAGATTCCGGGATTGAGCGAAAAATACTGATCGCAGCCGACATTACGATGACCGGTGAGCAGGTATATCCGGTAGGTAACTTACCCTTCGAAGAGTTAATTGAGGTATACAAGGAGCAACTACGATACATCCTTCCGGTCGGAGTGGATCTGGTCGTCGTAGAGACGATGATGAGTCTTCAGGAGTGTCGTGCGGCGCTGCTCGCGGTAAAAGAGGTCTGTGATCTGCCTGTCATGGTATCCCTTACTTATAATGAGAATCGGAAGACTTTGTTTGGTACGGATCCGAAGACTGCGGTCATCGTTCTTCAAGCGATGGGAGCAGATGCGGTGGGCATTAATTGTTCTACCGGACCGGATAAAATGGTTGATATTATACGTGAGATGAAGGAATATGCTTATGTCCCGATTATGGTGAAGCCGAATGCAGGAATTCCTTCCCTGGTGAATGGCCATACACATTTTCCGATGGATGCGGTAGAATTCGCAGAGCAGATGGAGGTACTCATCAATTCGGGCGCAAATATCGTTGGTGGATGTTGTGGAACAACACCCGAGCATTTGAAGCGACTTGTGGATAAAACTCTCGGAAAACTCCCGGTTTCAGCGAAAAAAGAGCGTATACGAGCATTAACAACGGAACAGAAGACAGTGGAAATACCTCTTCATGGTCCATTCATGATCGTGGGTGAGAGAATCAACCCGACCGGCAAGAAAGCACTTCAAGCCGAACTGCGTGAAGGCAAGCTCGATCTGGTGGGGGAAATGGCAGCAGAGCAGGCTGAACTTGGTGCTGCTATCTTGGATGTTAATGTTGGGATGAACGGAATTGATGAGCAGGAAGTTATGCTTAAGGTGATGCAAGAAGCTCTCACCGCTTCCGGACTGCCACTCTGCATCGATTCCAGTCATGTATCCGTTATGGAAGCAGCTCTTCGCATCTACCCCGGACGTGCACTGATTAATTCGATCTCTCTGGAGAAAGAAAAGTTTGAAAAATTAATCCCGATTGCTAAGAAATACGGAGCAATGTTTATCCTGCTTCCGTTATCCGATCAGGGTTTACCTAAGGATATTGAAGAGAAGAAGCAGATTATACAGAAGATCACAGCAAGAGCATATGAGCTTGGATTAACAAAGGAAGATATCATTGTAGACGGATTGGTTACCACCGTCGGTGCGAATAAGAATGCGGCGATTGAGACTCTTGAGACAATCCGATATTGTAAGGAAGAACTTGAGATAGCAACCATTGTTGGCTTGTCAAACATATCCTTCGGTTTACCGGAACGACAGTTTATCAATAGTACCTTTCTTGCCTTCGCAATTCAAGCGGGATTAACGATGGCGATTGCGAACCCTTCCCAGGACTTACTCGTGAATACTTCCCTTGCAGCGGATTTACTGCGTGCGGTAGAGGACGCTCCAGGGCGTTATATTGACCGCGTAACAGCGCGACCTACGACCATCACCGCAGGAGCAGAGATTCCTGTGAACAGAGGGAATGCCACGAATACATCAGCAATCCCGTCCGGTACAGAAAGTGGCCATTCTAATGGGCAGAGCGATCATAGGCAGGCAATCTTCCAGGCGGTTGTAAAAGGGAATAAGAAGAGCATCCTCACTCTTGTCGAACAGGAGGTAGCGAACACGTCTCCTCAGAAGCTGATGGAAGAGATCTTGATACCTGCAATAAATGAAGTTGGTAATCTATATGACAAACAGATCTACTTTCTTCCGCAGCTGATTGCCGGAGCAGAGACAATGAAGCTTGCAATTGATTATTTGGAACCGATGCTTCAAAAGGACGAGAAAGATGCGGTGAAGGGCACCATTGTGATAGCGACAGTATCCGGTGATATCCATGATATCGGCAAGAACCTGGTTGCGCTGATGCTTAAGAATTATGGTTTTCGTGTCATTGACCTGGGTAAGGATGTTCCTACTGAAAGAATCGTTCAGACAGCTATTATGGAAAAGGCAGATATTATAGCCTTGTCTGCTCTGATGACGACTACTATGGTGGAGATGAAGCGAGTCGTACAGGAGGTAAAGCAACAAGGACTTACTGCAAAAGTGATTATCGGAGGTGCGGTAATTACGGAAAGCTACGCCGAAGAGATCGGTGCAGACGGTTACTCGGAAGATGCCCAATCTGCGGTGGCATTAGTGAAGAAGCTGATGAAGCAATAGCAAATGATGAGTGATTGGGAAGCTCCGTACCTGAGATTAATATAGAAATCCAAATTGAATATGTAAATTAAAAAGCAAGAAATGATGTTTCGTAAATTCATTTCTTGCTTTTTTAAGTTTTATTAAAATCAGATGAGTAGAAGACAATTCGATAAGATCTAATATAAGAATGATTACCAAAAATTAAGAAGGTGTTGAAGGGTAAGACTGACTAAGGTAATACCGAGCCAGCAGCTAAAACCTAATATAATTGGCTTTCCACCGGTTTTTATTAATTTTATTATATCAGTATTTAGGCCGATTGCTGCCATTGCAAGAATAATGAAAAATTTACTTAGTTCTTTGAAAGGTGTAAACGTGGAAGAAGCTACGCCAAAACTTGTAGCTATAGTGGTGATAACGGAGGCTAAAATAAAATATAGGATAAAAAATGGAAATATTTTTTTGAAGCTGATTTTTTGTTCAATTATCTTTCTTTCTCTTTTTGAGCGGATAAAGGCAAGAACCAGTGTAATAGGAATGATGGCTAAGGTTCTGGTCAATTTAACCGTGACAGCCTTATCCAGTGTAGCGGAGCCTAAATCATACATACTATCCCAGGTAGAAGCAGCAGCAGTTACAGAGGAAGTATCATTAATAGCAGTTCCGGCAAATATGCCAAAGCCATTACCGGTTGTATGGCTAAAACCTAACCAAGTCCCCAAGACTGGGAATAGAATAGCTGCAATTACATTAAAAAAGAAAATAACGGAGATAGCCTGAGCAACTTCTTCGTCATCTGCATCAATAACCGGAGCAGTTGCAGCGATTGCGGAACCTCCACAGATGGAGGAGCCTACGCCTATTAAGGTAGAAATATTTGCTGGAATATGCATTACCTTATGGAGTGTGTATGCAATCACAAGGGAAGTAGTTATCGTGCATAGAATAATTGGTAATGACTGTTTGCCTGTTTCGAGTATTACAGAAAGATCTAAGCCAAATCCCAATAGGATTACTGCATACTGAAGAATTTTTTTAGATGTAAATCTGATACCTGTTTCATACCTGCCTCTATCTTTTATAAATAAGGCAATGATCATTCCGACGATAATTGCAATAATTGGTCCGCCAATGATAGGAAAAGCCTTTCCAAGTAACCAGGATGGAATAGCAAGGATAATACATAGCACTAAACCTGGTCCGTTTTTTTTAATGATATTCATAATTTTTACTCCTTTTGCTTAAAATAATTGATTTGCATATAGAAAACTTTATGCAATACAATTCTTAATGAAATAAGAATATCATGAAACAATAATAAATTGAAATTATGAATGTTTATGATACAATAAAAATATATTATAGCTTTTTTATACCAAACATATTTTCATAGAAGGGAAGAATAGATACCTATGATGGATTTTAGGATAGATACCTTTATCACAGTATGCAGATACATGAATTTTACAAAGGCAGCGGAGCAATTGAATATTACACAGCCTGCGGTAACGCAACATATTCATTATCTGGAAGATTTCTACGGCACAAAGTTAATTGTACATGAGGGTAAAAGAATGTCTTTAACTGAAGCTGGAGTTGTTTTATATCAAGCGGCAGTTACAATGAAACATGATGAGATCTATTTGAAAGAGAGCATCATCGATTTAGAGAAAAGAAAAAGAAGATTATATTTTGGAGCAACACTAACGATAGGTGAATTTGTTATAGCGGAACAATTAAAAAAATATTTAGATATGTATCCGGATATTGAGGTTAGAATGATAGTTGATAATACAAGAGAACTGCTCTATAAGCTTCGCTTGGGTGAAATTGATTTTGCTATAGTCGAAGGGAATTTTGCTAAGAAAGAGTATGATTGTATGTTATATTCACAGGAAAGATATATACCTGTATGTAGTACAGATTATCCTTTTCAAAAAGAACCGGTGCAATTGAATGATTTATTATCAGAGCGGGTGATTGTTCGGGAAAAAGGATCCGGAACAAGGGAAATACTTGAAAAGTATCTTGAAGCAAGAAATCTGGGCATAGATAATTTTAGGCATGTAGTAGAAATAAGCGGTATGAATGCTATAAAATCGTTAGTAGAATCTGGATGTGGAATTACCTTCCTATATGAAGCAGTAGTAAAAGAAGAATTGGAAAAGGGATCATTGAAGGAGATTAACTTAAAGGATTTTAATATGATGCATGATTTTGAATTTATCTGGAATAAAGGCAGCGCTTTCTCTGGCAATTATCTTGATATTTGTAAATTATTAAAAAACGAAGATTAGTAATATGCTTCCAGTCGTATTGGGTGCTTATGAGAATAGTAAATGGTATGCCAAATGAATGGTCAACTGACGACCAAGTGAATAGCAACTGATTAAATGTCAATAATAATTTATCGAAAAACGATAAATTATTATTGACATTCGTTTTTTGTCGTGCTATATTTACCTCAAGAAGAGATAGATGGTTTAGGAGGTATTGAGAATGATGAGTAAGAACCCTTTAGTAAGGGTAACAAAAGCTATCCTTGATTTTATGTTTTATACCGGAATCGTAGTCTGTGCTACAGTCCCATTTATTTTTAAGCTGGCCGGAGATTTTTATTCTGTTTTTAAGGATTATTATTTTCCTTTTTGCGTAATTTTCTTCTTTGCCGGATGTTGTGCTCTTTTCATTCTTTGGGAGCTACGATGTATCTTCAAGACGGTCTTGAAGGAAGATCCCTTTGTCCGAGAGAATGTGAAATCACTAAAAAGAATGGGGATTAGCTCTTTTGGAATTGCACTTCTGATGCTTAGCAGACTGCTTCTTGTAATTACACCGGCAGCACTTGTACTGGTTGCGGTTTTTACCATTGCCGGTTTGTTTTCCCTCGTCCTGTCACAGGTGTTTGATCAGGCGGTTACCTATAAACAAGAGAATGATCTTACGATCTAGGAGGTGCCACATATGATCATAGTTAATCT
>JAGFXQ010000015.1 GCA_017861355.1 Bacillota bacterium | reverse complement strand
CCCAAGGTACCAGGTTCGTGATCAAATTCTATAAACATTAATATTACAAAATTGTAATTTATCAGTCACCGGATCGTAATATCGTTAGGATAAACTTAATCCATACAAATAAATATGAGCCGACTTGGGAGTGATCCTGTGAATTGAGATAAGAGAAATAGTCGGAGATAACATGGAGGTTATTATGACGGATATATTAAAAGTCGAACATTTATCCAAACAATACGGCAATGGTGAAACAGCAGTGAAAGCGCTGGATGATGTTAGCTTTAGCATCGGAAAAGGTGAGTTTGTAGCAATTATTGGTCCTTCCGGTTCCGGTAAATCAACTCTGCTTCATATGCTGGGCGGTGTGGATCGTCCCAGCAGTGGTAAGGTATATGTTGATAATACAGACATATATCAATTGAACGAGACTCAACTGGCAATCTTTCGACGCCGTCAGATTGGACTCGTATATCAATTCTATAATCTAATTCCGGTACTTAGTGTGGAGGAGAATATTACGCTTCCTTTGCTCTTAGATGAGCAGAAGGTAGAGGATAAACAGCTGAATAATATAGTGAAAGCTCTAGGTCTGGAGAATCGACTGGGACATCTGCCGAATCAACTATCCGGAGGTCAGCAGCAAAGAGTGTCAATTGGCCGGGCTTTGATTAATAATCCTGCGATTATGTTGGCCGATGAGCCCACCGGTAATCTGGACAGTAAGAATAGCAGCGAAATTATCGAGCTGCTTAAGATGTTCAATCGGACCTACAAACAGACGTTACTTATTATAACGCATGATGAACGAATTGCTTTACAGGCAGACCGGATCATCGCCATCGAGGATGGTCGCATCATCAAAAATGAGGTGACACGTCCATGAATATCGTAAATAAATTAACCCTGCGTCAGCTGATATTAAATAAGAAAAGAACCCTTGTGACCATAATCGGCACTATTATCTCAGCGGCGATGATTACTGCGGTGGCTACCTTGGGATTGTCCTTTATTGACGTTATGGTAAGAGAGAGTATTCATGTGAATGGGGAGTGGCATGCCAGATATCTTGATGTGAATATGGATCAGCTGGGGACGATCCAATTGGATTCGAGGATTAAAACATCGATGCTGAGCAGAGAACTGGGATATTCCTATCTGGAGGGAAGTGACAACCGTAATAAACCTTATCTGTATGTCATGGAGTATGATAAAGTCGGCTTTGACAAATTTCCGATTGAGTTGATGGAAGGAAGATTGCCGGAGAACTCAAAAGAGCTGGTGATATCGGAAGCAATCCTCACCAATGGCAAAGCAGATTATAAGCTTGGAGATACGATTGACCTGTCGATTGGTGACAGAGTTGCTGAGATGGAAGAAGATAGACCGGAGTTGGGACAGGTGGACGGACTCGTGTGGAATGGGGATGTGGTTGCCGAACATCTTACAGAGAAGCAAACGAAGGAGTATACCATTGTGGGTATCATTCAAAGCCCAGAGTGGGAATATACCTGGGCTCCCGGCTATACCGTGATATCCTGCCTGGATGAGAATACGGTATCAACCACGGAACCGGCGGATGTATCCGTTATTTTTAATAAAGTAAGTAATAAGCTCTTCGATCAAGCAAAAGAGATTCTACCAGAGAATGAGATCGAATTTAATAATGAATTGCTCCGTTACCTAGGGGTATATGCAGATGATTCGGTTCGAAGAATGCTATATATCTTATCTGCCATCATCATGGTTATCATCGTAATCGGTTCGGTTGCACTAATCTATAATGCTTTCGCTATCTCGGTAGCCGAACGATCCAGATACCTGGGGATGCTTGCAAGCGTTGGTGCAACAAGGCGTCAGAAGAGAAATTCCGTTTTTTTTGAAGGTGCATTGATTGGCTTAGTAAGTATACCGATTGGAATTGCTTCCGGTTATCTTGGACTGGGAATTACGTATTACTTTATAAATCCGTTGATAAAAGGGGCACTTGGAGTCACGGGTGGCTTCCGACTGCAGATTTATCCATGGGCTCTGATTGCTTCGATCGCAATATCAGCCATTACTATAATGATATCAACCTATCTACCGGCAAGAAAAGCATCCAATATCTCAGCGATTGATGCCATCCGACAATCTACTGAGGTGAAGATCAACAGAAAGCAGATCAAAACCTCATGGCTTACGAGAAAGCTGTTTGGTATCGAAGGGGACTTGGGACTTAAGAATCTGAAGAGGAACCGCGGCAGATATAAGGCAACGATCTTCTCGCTGGTAATCAGTATGATGTTGTTCTTAGTCGTTACTCAATTCACAGATATGATCCGGAAATCCTATACAATGACACAGGATGGAATCAACTTTGATATCACAGCGACAGTCCATGGTACAACTCAGGAGAAGAACGAGGTGGTCAAGAAGATTACGGCGCTTGAGAACATCAAAGAATATTCCCGAGTGGATTACATTGATGCAAGTACCTGGATTGGAGCAGAGGAGGCAGCGGATTATCTGAGGTCAGATACGACTAATTCAAGTGACAATTACAATTATCAGGTGATCATAAATGCTCTAGAGGATGATGCCTTGAAGGCATATGCGAAAAAGATTGGAGTGGATTACGAACTTCTTAATAACACGGAGCTTCCGGCTGCAATTGTGATCGATCAAGTAACCTTTAAGGATGCAGCAGCTGATAAATATGTGCTTACGAAGGTGGTTAAGACAGAGGTGGGCAAAGAATATGATCTGTTTTTACCATCCGAAGATAAAGAAACAGAGCTTGGCAGGGTGAAAGTAGTTGCCACAACGGATCAATTACCGATGGGTATCATGTCTTCCGGAGGAGGAGCAGTATTTCATATTGTTGTATCCGAAAAAGCCTTCGATACAATGATTAGTAAGGCTGGTGATGCCGCTCTGCAGCTGACCAATACCAATGTATTCTTCAATAGCAACAAGCCGCTCAGACTTCAGGAAGCGATGGAAAAGATACAGGAAGGAGTTGGCGTAAGTAAGCTTAGCCTTTACAACTTTTATATTTATCGTCAACGGGAAGAGCAGATGATGCTCCTGATCAATGTATTCACCTATGCATTCTTAATCCTGATTACCGCAATCTGCATCGCGAATATTATCAATACCATATCCACCAGTATTGCACTTCGCAAAAGAGAATTTGCCATGTTGAAATCAGTTGGAATCACACCGAAAAGCTTCAATCGGATGCTGAATTACGAAAGCATATTTTACGGATTGAAGGCGTTACTTTATGGCTTGCCAATCAGTATCACCATAATGTATCTCATATATCGGGTACTGATGGATAACTTCGAATTTGTCTTTACTCTTCCGATTATAAATATCGGTATCGTAGTTATTTCGGTATTTCTGATTGTGGGGATCGCAATGCTTTATTCCAGCCATAAGATAAGAAGGGAAAATATTATCGATGCTTTGAGGCAGGAGATTATATAATTATTATTTATCACACAGGAGAATTACAATTTTGTAGTTTTCCTGTGTTTTTAGTTCATGACATCAGTGAGTTTGCGAAGCATAATCTCTATCGTTTACAGCAAAGAAAATAATCAGTTGCTTTATTAATCCAAGAATTCTATAATAACCATAACAATAAAGTTCCAATATAAGGATAAGTTCTTCATAGCCAATTGCTGCAAGAAATAATCATCAAAATAATTATGATTGAAGGAGATGGATTTTATTATGAAAATCAGTTCACAGGTTTATGTAACAGGAAGTATCGAAGCAGTTGAAAGATACTGTAGGGCATTTGGAGCAGAGATAGCCTTTCAAATCAAGACAGAAGAGAACACTTATGCACATTGTGAATTGACAGTCGGCGGTCAGCTATTCCTCGCAGTCAGTGAGGCTCCTTTTGACTGCGATCATAATAAGGAGCATGTGTGGCAGAATATGGCCTTTAATGTATATGAGATGGGAACGCAGGAAGCAGTTCGCAATGCGTATGATGTACTGCGGGAAGGCGGCACGGTAATTGATACTCTGGGTCCCTGCGACTGGAATTCTTATTGTGCGAATGTCATAGATAAATTCGGAGTATTTTGGTGGATCGCAATCTAAATCATTGATTCGGAGGTGTAATAAGGATGGAAGATAAGAAGAAAGCTTTGTATTGGTTTTTATTTGTTGCTGATGCAATCAGCATCATTGTGGCTTACCTTATTGCGTATTATATACGCTTTTATGTTCCAGTATTCACAGTAGCGCAAATGCATTTCGTTACGCTGGCGGAATATTTGAAACTCCTGCTATTCCTGGTTCCGGTGTATCTTCTGATTTATGATCGTCTACGGGTATTTTCTCCGAAGCATATGAAAGATAATGTTCGGGAAATAATCAGGTTACTTTTGACGAACATACTCAGTATTTTTTGCTTTCTTATCATACTGTATTTTATGAAAGAATATAATATCTCCCGTATATTTTTAATGATCTTCTTTGTGATCAATATAATATTTGGATTCGGTATAAGAGTACTATTTTCTCTTTTTTATATAAGAAAAAATAAGTGAGGAGAAGAACAGAATGAAATATTTAGATGATTTTACATCTTTAAGGCAGCGCATAGATACAGGTAATATAAAATCAATCCTGTTTCCTGAGGAATGGAAGGAATGGACGCAGCTCTCCAAAGAAACGATTGATCAGAGATTAAAAAGAATCTGTTCGATGCCACTGGATGGAGAAGATTTTACTGTGGTATACTCCTTATATTCCAGATTAAAATGGATCGATGTGCTAAAAGCATGTGCCCCATCGAAGGGTGCCGTCGTTCTGGAAGTAGGATCAGGCTCGTCAACAATTATACCGAATGCAATGACGGCTTATGATCCAGGCTCAAAGTATATTACGGCAAATATGAATAAAATACTAACGGAAGAGTTGAAGAAGAATATCTCAAAATTACCTATACAGTTTGACATTATCGAGGATGACGCTAATTATATTAATAATTATCTATCTACAAGCAGCATTGATCTAATTGTATTTGAACATAGTGCAAATGATGTATTGCAAGCGATACTTTGCGGAAAGAAGGGCATCGATACCATACAGAACGACTGGTTCGAATTACTGCCCAGGATGATTGAATTAATCAACCGAGAATATGTGGAGCATACACTGGAGACAAATCTGAAAACGGAATTTTTACAGTTAATCAGTAATTGCTTGGCTGTATTAAAACCCGGCGGTTACCTTACAATATCGCACTATATGTTTCAGTATGATCTAAATCTGGGCTATGATTCGGAGCTTTGGCAGGATATTGTACCGGTGATCAGACCTTGGTTTAAGGAGCTATCCCAGGGAGAAGAAGTTTTGATTGAAGGCTTTGATCCGCAGTGGTGGTTATTTTATCAGAAGAAATAGGATAAACCGGATGACTTACATAAAGAAGAACGACAGACAGGAGAATTAGAATGACAGCAGAATTATATACCAAAATTGAGAACTATATGTTGGAATGCATGAAGGACAGTGCACATGACAAGGAGCATATTTACCGGGTGCTTTATATGGCCCTTGATATAGCCAAGAATGAACCTGAAGTTGATAGCGAGGTGTTGATTATCGCTTGCCTGCTTCATGATATCGGAAGGGAAGAACAATTTAAGAATCCTGAGTTATGTCATGCACAGGTTGGCAGTGAAAAGGCATATCAGTATCTATTAAACAACGGATATAATGAGGATAAAGCATCCCACATCAGAGACTGTATACTGACGCATCGATTCCGTAGCGATAATCCTCCGAACAGCATCGAGGCAAGGATATTATTTGATGCGGATAAACTAGATGTAACCGGAACTATAGGAATCGCTAGGACTTTGCTATATAAGGCACTGGTGAATGAGCCTTTATACTCAGTAGATTTGAACCGTTTTGTGCTTGATGGGACGCAGGATACGGAACCTTCCTTCTTTCATGAGTATAAATTTAAGTTGGAGAACATCTATGACAAATTCTATACCGAAAGGGCTGCTCAACTCGCGAAGGAACGCCAATTATCGGCTGCCTCATTCTATCAAAATATGTTAGAAGAAGTACAGACTTGTTATCGCATGGGGAAAACGGAGCTTTCCGAAATACTGGATTGACCGAAGGAGAGCCATACTTTGTCAACGATGATAGGGAACAGTAAATGATCTGTTTATCAATGAATTATAATCTGATTATAATGTATATAGGCTGAGTTTCTGATAATATGTTATCAGAAGATGTTTTTTATTTCTGAAAAAAGGTGCGCCATTTGCACCTTGATCATATTTTATTAATCCATGTTCATGGAATTATTTGAATGTAATTACCCGGAATTACTATATTTATAGGAGGTTATTATGAAAAAGGTTTTAAAAATATTTATTTCAATCCTGGCGTTGCTGGTAATCGGCTTCGTATATTATTATGTGGCACTACCGGCGGTGAATATCCATTCGCCAGGTTTTTGGTGGTTTATCCTTGGTGCCCTAATTATCATCACAATTGTAGTATTCTCGGCATCGTATATCGATAAGAAGAACAGGATACAGAACAGCAAATCGATACGAAATGTTTTGACTTATGTAGTTGGGGGTATCACCGGAGCGATGCTGCTTATCTTTCTTATTGGCAGTATATTATCCTCACCCATCGTCAATGCCAATAAATATCAGAAGCTCTTGACCATTAATGAACGTGATTTTACTCAGGATATTAAAGAAATATCTTATAAAGATATCCCGATTCTGGATAAGGATTCCGCAATTCTTCTGGGCTCAAGAAAGATGGGTAGTATAGCGGAATACGTATCACAGTTTGAAGTCAGTGGTAACTATACACAGATTAATTATCAAGGAACACCGGTGCGGGTAACCCCTCTGAGATACGGCAGTTTATTTAAATGGCTTACCAATCGTTCGAAGGGAATTCCGGCATATATCAAAATTGATATGACATCACAGAATGTGGAACTGGTCAAATTGACAGTAGGAATTAAATATTCGGAGGCAGAGCATTTTGGCAGAAACATTTACCGTTATCTTCGTTTCCATTATCCGACTTATGTATTTGACAGCATTAATTTTGAGATCGATGACAACGGAACACCTTACTGGATCTGTCCGGTGAAGAAATATACAATCGGACTGTTCGGCGGACAGACCATCGGAAGAGCAGTTATGGTGAATGCAGAGACCGGTGAATTAGTGGATTACGCAGTTGAGGATGTTCCTACCTGGGTGGATAAGGTGTACTCAGCGGAACTGTTGGTTTCCTTATATGATTATTACGGAACCTTGAGACATGGCTATTGGAACTCCGTCTTCGGACAAAAGGATGCACTTCAGACAACCGCTGGTTATAACTATATTGCAATGGAAGATGATGTATGGGTATATACCGGAGTTACCAGTGTGGGTTCGGATGAATCCAATGTCGGATTCGTACTCATGAACGAGCGAACCGCCGAGACCAGATATTATTCCATCTCCGGTGCGGAGGAATTCTCCGCGATGGGTTCTGCGGAAGGACAGGTACAGCACTTGGGTTATAAAGCTACCTTCCCCCTGCTCTTAAATACCGGAGGCGAGCCCACTTATTTTATTGCATTGAAGGATGCAGCAGGTCTGGTTAAGAAATATGCGATGGTGAATATTGCACAGTATCAGATCGTTGCCATCGGTGATACGGTGAATGAATGCGAGAGGACATATCTGGAATTAATGAAGACCAGCGGGATCAGTGTTGCGGACACCTCAAAGCTCCCGAAAGTTACCGGCTTTATCGACAAGATTTCAGATTGTGTAATAGACGGAAATACACATTACTATATCATGCTGAGGAATAACACTGCAATCTTTGATGTGACAGTAGGAGATTTTCTGGGTATTGTAAGATATGATGTCGGAGATACCATCACCTTTTCCTACTCAGAGGGAACCGATGTGAATACGGTTCTTGGAATTGAATAATAGCGAAACTGTAAAGTAAACCAAATGCTCAGAAGAACAGGCAAGTTTTCATTCTTCTGGGCATTTTCTTCCTCTATTTTGTGCACTATTCATGTGATGGCAAAGGACAAGGGATGGGAATTGGTTACAATTAACAAGAAAATTGAAAAATTCTTATTGACATACAGCAGTTTTATTGCTATATTAATAATATATTAAGAAATGGATTGTTACTGGCGAGCAGGCAAAACCAAATTAATGGAACGTAGGATTCCATCGATTTGGTTTTTTTTATTGGATATAATAATTGAATTAGATACCATTCATTCAGTATATCTTTGGGGGTTGAAAGATGCAAGTTGAGAGGATAATCAACAATAACGTGGTAAGTGCATATGACCAGAAGGGCAAGGAAGTTGTCATTATGGGTAAAGGTATCGGCTTCCATGCTAAGCAGGGAAGAGAAATTGACCCGATCTTAATTGAAAAGATATTCTACCTTGAGAGCCAGAATGCAGTAGACAAATTCAAGGAATTGGTTGAGAATCTTCCGTTGGAACATATTCAGGTATCCAATGAGATTATTACTTATGCAGATAAAGTGTTAAATCGAAAGCTCAACCCGAACATCTATATTACCCTGACCGATCATATCAATTTTGCAATTGATCGCTATCATCAGGAGATGTTATTCGACAATCCGTTATTATGGGATGTACAACGGCTATACCGACAAGAATATCTCATCGGTGAATTTGCAGTTGCCCTGATTGACAAACGGTTGGGTATCCGTTTACCGGTGGACGAGGCAGCATCAATCGCGCTTCATATTGTGAATGCGGAATATAACACCGTTATGAGTCAGACGATGAATATAACAAAGTTATTGCCGCAAGTATTACAAATAGTAAAGGACGATTTCGGAATTATACTGGAAGCTAATTCGCTTCATTATGAAAGATTTGTAACGCATCTCAGATTCCTGGTACAGCGTATCTTAAGCCGTGAGCAGCTGGACAATATTGATATGGAATTCTGTGAGATGGTGAAGAATCTCTACCCTCTGGAATTTCAATGTAGCGAGAAAATTGCGGATTATCTGAAAGCAAGCTTTGAAGATGTGATTGTGGTCGAGGAACTGGCTATGTTATCAATACACATTCGAAGGGCTGTATTAGGGAATCGTTCGAAGGATTAGGAGGACATCATGCTAAATACATGGATGGAGAAATTAGGATTAGGAAAAGACAAAGGGATAGAAATACTGGCACCGATTGAAGGTACCGCAATTGCGATTACCGAAGTGAACGATCCCGTGTTCCGTGAAAAAATAGTAGGAGACGGAGTCGCAATCCTACCAAGCAGAGGAAGAGTAGTTGCACCGGTGGATGGAACGGTGGCACTGCTTTTTGAGACAAAGCATGCAATTAGTCTGAAATCAGTACAGGGTGCAGAAGTATTGATCCATGTCGGACTGGATACGGTTAAGCTACAGGGCGAGAATTTTATAGCCTATGTTAAAACCGGTGATGTTGTAAAAGCCGGTGATCTACTACTGGAATTCGATATGGAGAAGATTAAAGCAGCGGGTTATGAACTGATCACTCCGATTGTTATTTGCAATACGGTAGATTATTCAGAGTTTATACCTTGCAACCGAGGAGCAGTTAAGGAGTTAGATAAGATATTGATAATCAAGAAATGACCTGTTGCTGAAACTTTGACACGAAAGGAGGACGACCGGATGAAGGAAATCAGGTATATTGTGACTGATGAGATTGGCCTACATGCAAGACCTGCAGGATTACTGGTGAAGACAGTTACCGGATTCGATAGTAACATTACGATAAAGAAGGGTACGATGGAAAGTAATGCTAAGAGTATCATAGGAGTTATGGCTCTTGGGGTAAAGAATGGGGAAGAAGTTACTTTCATCATCGATGGCTCTGACGAAGCGGAAGCTTCGGAAACTTTGGGGATTTTCTTAAATGAAAATTTATAAAAATAAATAAGTGCTGAAAAACAGCAAAATTTAAGGAGGAGTAGACTATATGATGAAATTTTTACAGAGGCTAGGAAAATCATTAATGCTGCCGGTTGCATGTTTACCAGTAGCAGGTATCATGATGGGTATTGGCTACTATATTGACCCGGCTGGCTGGGGTGCCAACAATGTGGCAGCGGCTTTCCTGATCAAAGCAGGAGCAGCTATCTTGGATCACATTGCAATCTTATTTGCTCTTGGTGTTGCAGTTGGTATGTCCGATGACAATGACGGTACAGCCGGACTTGCAGGTTTGGTATCTTGGTTGATGTTCACAACCTTGTTATCCAGTGGTTCAGTCGCAATGTTCACCGGTGCTGAAGCTAATATGGCTTTTGGCAAGATCGAAAATGTATTTATTGGTATCATCTCCGGTTTGATCGGTGCCACCTGCTACAACAAATTCAAAAATGTTAAACTGCCAACAGCCTTGGCTTTCTTCAGTGGTAAGCGATGTGTAGCTATCGTTACCGCTGGCGTTACAGTAGTAGCAAGCTTAGTTTTATTCTTTGTTTGGCCTTTCCTTTATGGCGCATTGGTATCCTTCGGTAAAGCTATTATCGGTAGCGGTGCATTAGGCGCTGGTATCTATGGATTTGCAAACCGTTTATTAATTCCTACCGGTCTTCATCATGCACTTAACAATGTATTCTGGTTTGACCTTGCAGGTATTAATGACTTAGGTAACTTCTGGTCGGGTAAAGGTACTTTAGGCGAGACAGGTATGTATATGTCCGGTTTCTTCCCGGTTATGATGTTCGGTCTTCCTGGTGCAGCTCTTGCTATGTATCATACAGCTAAGACTAAGAAGAAGAAGATCGCAGCTTCCTTACTTATGGCAGCAGCACTCTGTTCCTTCTTGACTGGTGTAACAGAGCCCCTGGAATTCTCCTTTATGTTCCTTGCTCCTGTACTTTATTTAGTACATGCGCTTTTAACCGGTATTTCCTGCTTTATCGTAGCTTTATTACCTGCAAGAGCAGGCTTCCAATTCAGTGCCGGCTTAATTGACTTTGTTTTAAGTCTTAAAGCACCTATGGCACAGAATCCCTGGTTGTTAATCCCCATTGGCTTTGCATTCTTCGGAATCTACTATGTAATCTTCAGATTTATGATTACCGTGTTCAATTTAAAGACACCCGGTAGAGAAGATGATGAGGATAATGAGGAAGACATGCACGCAACTCTATCCAATAATGATTTTACCGCAGTTGCGGCTAAGGTACTAGAAGGTCTTGGCGGAAAAGCAAATATTGCATCCGTTGATAACTGTGTAACCAGACTTCGTATTGAAGTTAAGGATTATGTTGCAGTTGATGAGAAGAAGATTAAGTCAGCAGGTGTAGCCGGCGTCATCAGACCGAGCAAGACCAGTGTTCAGGTAGTCATTGGAACACAGGTTCAGTTTGTAGCTGATGAGATGAAGAAGATGTTATAAAATAGGATACATATAAGTTTTCTAAGCTGATCTTTGATTATATTTTAATTTATCATTTGCTGATAAAAACTTTCCTATACTCATAATAAGAGAAGAATGCTATGGATTAGCACAAGAGTGCTGCGATACCTATGCCGGGTGTTGCAGCATTTTTTGTGTCAGCATGCGGTCACTTTATTCTAATTATACTTGCAACAGTCGTGATTTTCCGATATGATTAATATTACAGAGAATACGAAATGGGAAGAGAGGTACTTAATATGCTTGAGGATGAATACATCAACTTCACAATTGAGAAACAGAAACATATCGCCCTAATTGCACATGACAGCAAGAAGAAGGAGCTGGTGGAATGGGTAGAGACAAATAAAGGGATATTAAAGAATCATTTTCTCTGCGGTACGGGTACAACCGCAAGAATGATTGCAGATAAGACGGAGCTGCCGGTTAAGGCTTACAATAGCGGTCCCCTGGGTGGTGACCAGCAGATCGGCTCTAGAATCGTAGAGGGTAATATCGATTTCGTTATTTTCTTCTGGGATCCACTTGAATCTCAGCCACACGATCCGGACGTGAAGGCATTGCTTCGAATTGCAGCGGTATATGATATTCCGGTTGCAAACAATCGGGCAACTGCAGACTTCATGATTACCTCCAGATATATGAATGAGGAATATGAGCGACAGGTACTGAATTATAATGCGATTATTCAACGTCGTATTAAGGAACTAAGCAAATAGATTAACAGGAAGAAGCACGATATGTGAGCTTCTTCGGTTCGCGTAAAATAATAGAGCCATGGATTGTTGTCCCATATGAATTGGGACTTCCTCCATGGCTCTTATGAATCGTACATTATTTATAATTTCGAATATGAAATGATAGCGTAACTATCCTTTTTTGTCTAGTCCATGTTCTCTGTCAGGCTATCTATGAAGAATTTTGCAGCATCCGAGAGAGGAATATCAGTATTGTAAGCGGCTACCAGCATTCGGGAAGGAATCTCTTTGGTCGTATTGATAACAGCCAGATCACTTAACTCCTTCACACAGAAATCAGGAATGAATGCAATACCGAGTCCAATCTTAGCAAGATCAATGAGCAGGTCATTACTGCTCAGCTCAATTGCAGGTACCAAATCCAGTGAGTTCTCCAGAAATAGATTGTGTAAGAACATGCTGGTGGTAGAACGCTTGTCAAGCATAAGGATCGGGTTTTGCTGTAACTCTTGTAAACTGATGGGACGGTCGGTCAGAGGAAACGCCTCCGGATTCGCGATGAAGATATCACGGAACTCCTTGACAGGCAGAATCTGCATCATGTTATTCAAAGCAGAGTTTGGAGAGTTAGTAACGATAACATCGACGTCATTTCGCTCCAATAGCTTCGCACATTGTAAGGAAGTGGCATTGGTTACCTTAATATGAATATTAGGATATTTTTTATGAAAATGATTCAGATAAGGAACCAGGTAATAACGGCAAATTGTATCACTGGCGCCAATTCTTAGCTGTACACCGCTCTTCGGGTCGGCACAGAGTTGGTTCTCACCACGGCTGATCAGATTAATTGCAGGCTCGATATGCTTCAGGAGCAGTTCGCCTTCCTTTGTCAAAGCTACGCGCTTAGTGCTTCGAATGAAGAGTGTCTGGTTGAGTCGTTTTTCCAGGGTTTTAATTGATTGGCTGACCGCTGACTGGCTGATGAAGAGTGAATCGGCAGCCTCCGAGAAACTCAGGCTCTTTGCTACATTATAGAAGACTTTATAAAGTTCATAATTGATGTCCATGTGATTACTCCTTTTTATTTTAGATTTGTCATAGATCTATGTCATGCACAATTTAGTGACATAAGATTATATCTCTTAACATCTACCGGAAGAGGGCATCGAGTTCTTCCTCCGGAAGTGGCTCTCTGAATAAGAAGCCCTGAATGTAATCGCATGAATATTTGTCCAGATAAGATAGTTGATGGTCGTGTTCTACACCCTCGGCAATCGTCTCCATATTCAGATTATGAGCCAGTGAGATGATGTCTCCAACGATAGGAATTCTTTCATCGACACTTGATAAATCATCAATAAAAGATTTATCGATCTTTAAAATGTCGATCGGTAATATCTTCAGGTAGTTCAAGGAGGAATAACCGGTGCCGAAATCATCCAGAGCAATTCGGATCCCAAGCTTCTTCAAATCATTTAATGCATCTACAGTAAACTGAAAAGATTCGATCGCAACCGATTCTGTAATCTCAAGCTCGAGCGAGCTCGGATTTAGCCCGGTTTCCAGTAATATATTTTTTACCATATCGATGAAATTAGAATCCATTAGTTGAATAGCAGAGATATTCACACCGATCACTTGCTGGGTCAGGGAATATTTCATCTGAAGAGAATGGAACATCTGACAGGCCGTGCGTAAGATCCATTCACCGAGCGGGATAATCAGCTTTGTCTCTTCGGCTATCGATATAAACATAGCAGGACTCAAAAAGCCGAGCTCTTTGCTGTTCCAGCGAACTAGGGCTTCGAAGCCTCGAATGGTTTTCTTGACGGCATCATATTGAGGCTGATACAGCAGATAGAACTCTTCCTTTTCAATTGCTTGCAACATATGATACTCAATATTTGCCCGTTGTATTAATTCCTCCATCATAGAAGGCTCAAAAAATTGTATGTTGTTCTTTCCGTTCGCTTTTGCTTTATACAATGACATATCTGCACTCTTTAGCATGGCGGAAGTACTGCTGCCATCCTTGGGAAAAACCGATACACCAATGCTGGCTGACAGCCGGATGGGCACATTATTAAAATAGAATGGATTCAAGAAATTACTGCGAATGCTTTCAAGTTCTGTCTGCAACTCAGCTTTTGACAGATCTCGTGTAATAACAAGAGCAAATTCATCGCCTCCGATGCGACCGAGAATATCACCGTTTTTCAATGAGTTTTTGAGATGCTCCGAGGCAAAGAGCAGATATTGATCACCCACCAGATGGCCCATGGTATCATTGATATTCTTGAAGGAATCGATATCGATCAGAACAATGTAAAATGTATTCGCGTGTTTACTCAATACCTCGATCATTAGGTCGACATGTTCCATGAACATTGTGCGGTTGGGCAGATTAGTAAGTATATCATAATAAGCCAAGGAATGGAGCTTTTGCTCCTTTTCGATGATTTGATTTGTATAATTTACAAGCTGATCGTGTTGTTCCCGAAGCTCTTCCTCGGTTGCACTAAGCTCCTCATATAGAGCAGTAATATCGCCTTTTTGAGTGCTGACTAATTGATATTGCTCGTACAGGCTCATGAACCGATCCGTATTAATCTTATGCGTGACACTTGTTATAAAGAAAAGCAATATGACTAAGAAAGCCTGCGGAACCAGATAATAGATTGATATCTGATAGGCAAATTGTTCCGCATTTGCGGCAGCATAAATACTCGCCAGAATAGTTACAAGTCCAATGGTATAAGCCATGTTCTTCTTGATTCTGGACATGGCAAAGATAATCTGAATGAGTGCAATGGTCCAGACGGCCGGACCGACTACATTATATAATCGGAAAAAAATAAACAGATACCAAAAGGCAAACAGTAATGAAATCAGATTCGAAGCTATGGATGTTCTTAGCTTTGCTCTGCGTAGAAGCTCAAAGGATAATCCAAGGAAGAGGAAAATGAATGCATTAGTAAGTATATCGTTAATACCGCTCGAATGAAACATGAAAAAGCGAAATAAACTAACAAGCGTCCCTACAAACATGAGAGGCGAGAATAGCATACAAGCAAGTTGATTCTCATAATAGGTTATCTGCTCGATATCATAGGAGCTATTAATCGCATGTATGGCTTCCGGCACATTTTTCTTCAAATCATAGTGAATGATCATCTTTTTGTCCTCTGTAAAATGCTGATTTCTACTGGTGTAATTGCTCGTAATCTATTAGCCTGCCTAATAAAAAGATTAACATATATTAATTTTGATTATAAGACATGTTATGCTATAATGCAAGAGAATGATAGGGTTAATGTGCCGAAGCCGCGGTGTTTCGGTAAGAAGGAGACTCGTATGAATAGCGTAAAAAGAATATATGTGGAAAAGAAAACACCGTATGCTGTAAGGGCAATGGAACTGAGAACTGAACTTCACAGCTATTTAGGAATGAAAGGCCTCGATGCGGTACGTGTTTTGATCCGCTATGATATAGAAAATATTAGCGAAGAGACCTATAAGAAAGCACTTGGAACCGTATTTTCAGAACCACCACTGGATCTGCTCTATGAGGAGAACTTCCATACCGGTGAGAGCGATCGCTTCTTCACAGTGGAATATCTGCCGGGACAATTCGATCAGAGAGCAGACTCTGCTGAGCAGTGCGTTAAGCTTCTGAACGAGAAAGAGGAGCCGGTAATTCGTTCGGCAACGACCTATGTCTTATCCGGTGACTTAAGCGAGGATGAGTATGAACGCATTAAGAACTACTGTATCAATCCGGTAGATTCCCGTGAAGCCGGCGAGAAGAAAGCGATGACTTTGGTGACTGAATTTGACGATCCGGAGGATGTAATTATTCTGGAGGGCTTTACAAAGCTTTCGGAGAATGAATTGAGAAATCTATATGCTACTCTGAATTTGGCTATGACCTTTCAGGATTTTGAGCATATTCAGAGATATTTCCAGAACGAAGAAAAACGGAATCCTTCCATGACGGAGATCAGGGTACTCGATACTTACTGGTCGGATCATTGCCGCCATACGACCTTCTTAACTGAGCTTAAGGAGATTACGATAGAAGAGGGCTACTATACCGAACCCATTCAGGCGGCTTACTTAAGCTACCTTGGTGAGAGAGAAAAGCTTTATGCAGGAAGAGATGATAAATATATCTCTCTGATGGATATGGCTCTATTAGCGATGAAGAAGCTGAGAGCAGACGGGAAGCTATCCGACATGGAGGAATCTGATGAGATTAATGCTTGTTCCATCATAGTTCCAGTTTTGATCGATGGCAAGACAGAGGAATGGCTGGTATTCTTTAAGAATGAGACCCATAACCATCCTACCGAGATAGAGCCCTTCGGTGGTGCTGCCACCTGTCTGGGTGGTGCTATCCGTGATCCTCTCTCGGGCAGAGGCTATGTATATCAAGCAATGCGAGTGACCGGTGCGGCAGATCCGACGGTTCCGATTAAAGACACGATGAAAGGGAAGCTGGCTCAGAGAAAGATATGTACCGGTGCAGCCTCCGGATACAGCTCCTACGGTAATCAGATCGGTCTGGCAACCGGATTGGTGGATGAGATATATCACCCGAACTATGTAGCAAAGAGACTGGAGATCGGTGCAGTCATGGGAGCAGCACCCCGTAAGAATGTCATCCGCGAGAATTCTGACCCCGATGATATTATTATTCTGATGGGTGGAAGAACCGGACGCGATGGCTGTGGTGGTGCGACAGGCTCTTCTAAGAGCCATACAACCGAATCGATCGCTACCTGTGGTGCCGAGGTTCAGAAGGGTAATGCTCCGACGGAACGTAAGCTTCAGCGCTTATTCCGAAGAGAAGAAGTAAGCAGTTTAATTAAGAAGTGTAATGATTTTGGTGCCGGAGGTGTATCGGTAGCAATCGGAGAGCTGGCAGCTGGACTTCGCATTGATCTTGATCAGGTTCCGAAGAAGTATACCGGACTGGATGGCACAGAGCTTGCAATATCCGAATCTCAGGAACGAATGGCTATTGTGGTAGACCCGGTTGATGTAGACCGAATGCTGGAATTTGCAGAGGAAGAGAATCTGGAAGCTGTTGTCGTAGCAAAAGTAACTGAGGCACCCAGACTGGTCATGAACTGGAGAGGCAGAGAGATCGTGAACATCTCCAGAGCATTTTTAGATACGAATGGAGCACATCAGGAGGCAAGTGCTTATGTGACGCTTCCCGCGAAGGACGAGAACTACTTGAAGAAAGGTCTGAATGACCTGAAGGGTGACAAGAAGGAGATATGGCTAAAGAACCTGTCTGCACTGAATGTATGCTCGAAGAAAGGCTTAGTTGAGATGTTTGATAGCTCAATTGGAGCAGGAACAGTGACGATGCCTTATGGTGGTAAATATCAGCTGTCTCCGATTCAGACGATGACTGCAAAGCTGCCGGTACTTCACGGAAGCTGTGATACGGTATCCATGATGAGCTATGGCTTTGACCCGTATCTATCCAGTTGGTCTCCGTTCCACGGTTCTGTATATGCAGTATTGACCTCAGTAGCTAAGATTGTAGCTGCAGGTGGTGATTATACCGGTATCCGTTTTACCTTCCAGGAGTTCTTCCGTAAGCTTGGGAATGATCCGAAGCGTTGGGGTGAGCCAATGGTTGCTTTACTTGGTGCCTTTGATGCACAGGTTAAGCTGGGGCTTCCTTCGATCGGCGGTAAGGATAGTATGTCGGGAAGCTTTAATGATATCGATGTTCCTCCGACTCTGGTTTCCTTTGCGGTTGATATCGCAACAACCTCGGATATTGTAACCACTGAACTTAAGAAATCGGGGAATGTGCTGGTTAAATTCATTATTAATAAGGATCAATATGATCTTCCTGATTATGCTCAGGTTACCGCACTCTATAGCAAATTGACCGGACTGATGAGAGCCAGTAAGGTGGCTTCGGCTTATGCAGTCGGTATCGGCGGTATTGCAGAAGCGGTAAGCAAGATGGCCTTTGGTAATAAACTAGGTGTTAAGCTCGATGACAGTCTTACGATGGAAGAATTATTCCTTCCGGGTTACGGTGAGATTATCGCTGAACTTTCAGCTGAAGTTGCAAATAGATTAAGTGATGATGGATTCCTTGCAGATGAATATCGCCTCTTTGGAACAGTAAATGATTCCATGGAGTTTCGTCTTGGAACTATGAACATTACCATAGAGGAAGCCTTAACTGCCTGGATGGGAACACTGGAGAAGGTATATCCGACCAGATCCCAGGTACCTGCAGAGAAGCTTGAAACCAAGCTCTATGATGCGAAGAAGATCTATATAGCGAAGAATAAGGTGGCGAAACCAAAAGTATTTATTCCTGTATTCCCCGGAACCAATTGTGAGTATGATTCACTGAAAGCATTTGAAAATGCGGGAGCAGAGATAAAGACGATTGTATTTAAGAATTTGTCAGCGGATAACATTGTTGAATCTGTGGGGGCCTTTGCAGAGGGAATTAAGGGGGCACAGATTCTGATGTTCCCTGGTGGCTTCTCCGCCGGGGATGAACCCGACGGCTCCGGTAAATTTATTGCAACAGCATTTAATAATGAGAGAATTAAGAATGCAGTAGGTGAACTGATTCATAACCGTGATGGTTTGGTACTCGGTATCTGTAATGGATTCCAGGCACTGATCAAGCTGGGCTTGGTACCATATGGGGAGATCACTCCTCAGAAGGAGGATTCTCCTACCTTAGCGATGAACCATATCGGTCGCCATATCTCAAAATCGGTTTATACCAAGGTAATTACCAATAAGTCTCCCTGGTTAATGAAGACTGAGCTTGGCGGAGTATATTCCATACCGGCATCGCATGGTGAGGGACGTTTTGTTGCCAGTGATGCATGGGTTAAGAAGTTATTCGAGAATGGTCAGGTTGCAACTCAGTATGTTGATCTGGATGGTAATCCTACCATGGATGAGGACTTCAATCCCAACGGCTCTTATTGTGCGATCGAAGGTATTACCAGCCCGGATGGAAGAATTCTCGGCAAGATGGCTCATTCAGAACGCCGTGGTTCCTCTGTAGCAGTGAATATCACCGGTAATCAGAATCAATATATCTTTGAATCCGGTGTAGAGTATTTTAAATAGTGAACTTGCGATGAGATGCTACGGTGTTATAAGGTACTGCGTACACTTTCGTAACAAATAAATTACTATTTCGAGTGAACTTGTATGAGATGCTACGGTGTTATAAGGTGCTGCGCACTCTTCCGTAACAAAGATATTGCTATTGCAAGTGAACTTGCATAGCAATATCTTTGTTACGAAAGCACCTACGGTGCTTATAACACCTGAATTAAATATGCTTAGTTCAAGAGCAGTAATTTGATGTCGCTATCGAATATTGTACTCATTCTTCTCTTCATATTGTGGGATAGCAAGGGTGCAAGGTAAGTATGATTGTTTGGCTATAGATTTCATTCGGAAAGTACCTTGATTTTATATAGCTTATATCAAATAGCAGTATTAGAAATCGCTGTCTAATATCGTGCTAATTCTTCTCTTCATATTGTGATATGACAAGGGTGTTGAAAGTGGTAGGCTTTCAACACCCTTGTCATATGTGCCTACATACTTTCATTTTCAATTACGACCATATCTGTTTGGAAGGTATAGGTATAGAGTTATAGCAATTATCATGATATAGCTATTAGACTATTCTTCAGACGACCTTTATAATCAAAAGTATGTTATATCGTTATATGGGGCTTGGTACCCGGGGGTTTAGTGAGAGTATACAGATGCTTTGATAAACCCCTTGGGTATACGGATTTCAAAGGAGATATTGGGATATGAGAAGAAGGAAAGGGTTCATTATTGTCTTGAGCT
The DNA here is from genome assembly GCA_017861355.1 of Bacillota bacterium. Classification (GTDB taxonomy): domain Bacteria; phylum Bacillota; class Clostridia; order Lachnospirales; family Lachnospiraceae; genus Mobilitalea. The sequence continues at coordinate 11,944 of JAGFXQ010000015.1, read as the reverse complement.
TATTGTTGCTGGTGTGTTTTGTTGTCAATACTTATGGTCTTTCGTTTACACTTACAGCGAAAGCCGCAAGAACCGCAATTTTAAAATCTACGAAGGAGGTTCTGCGTGTCGGAGCAACTACGAAGCTGACGATCAATAATAAGATATCGAAGGCAACGTACACCTTTAAGAGCAGTGATAGTAAGGTGGTAAGCGTAGATAAGGCAGGGACTGTTACTGGTAGGAAGGCCGGAATGGCGATAGTTACTGTGAAACAAAGCAACAAGAGTAAAACAACAGTGGTTGGAACGGTAGAAGTTACAGTACGCCCGGAATTGGTTAGGAAGAATGTATATGAGAAATCCTTAGTTAGTATCGGAAATAACTATCGTATGAAGAAAGCAATTGAAAAAGCGCAAAGGGGGGAGGATGTCGTTATTGCATATATCGGTGGCTCCATTACCGAAGGCTATAACGCATTAAGACCTACCCAAAGCTACGGATATTTATCCTACGAATATTTCAAGAAGACCTTTGGGAAAGGTGACGGATCTAATGTAAAATTTGTGAATGCCGGTATGGCAGGAACCCCTTCCTCCCTTGGTATGGTTCGTTATGAGCGGGATGTAGTTACGGTTGGTGGCGCTGAGCCGGATATTCTTTTCGTTGAATTCGCAGTCAATGATGCAGACGATACAACCAATGGTGACGCTTATGAAAGCTTAGTTGTGAATGCTTTGAAGAGTGAGAAACAGCCGGCGGTGGTACTCTTATTCAGTGTATTTAAGTCGAAATGGAACCTACAGTCAAGACTTCAGCCGGTCGGTGAATATTATGACCTGCCAATGATCAGTATCAAGGATGCGGTTCTACCTGAGCTAGCAAGCGGTGCTTTAACCGATGCAGAGTTCTTCTCGGATCAATTTCACCCGACGACAGACGGACATCAGCTGATGGCAGATTGTATCGATTACTATTTTGATGCGGTGGCTGCGGAGAATATTGTAGGAAGTGATATTACGATTCCTGAAGAAGGTAAGATAGGTAATTCCTACGTCGGTATCAAGATGATTGATTCGAAACTTTCAGATAATAATGTTGCGATCAATGCTGGAAGTTTCAGCTCCAACGACACCATGCTCGGTACTTTCAAATATGCCCCGACAGTGAAGACATTTCCGAATAACTGGAAGCATTCAGCAGATGCAGGCAACGAGAGCTATATCCTCAAGCTTGACTGCAAGAATCTGGTTATCGTATATAAGCTAAGCAGTAGTTCAGCTGCAGGTAAGGTGGATGTCTTCGTTGATGGCGTGAAGAAGGAAACGTATAATAGCTTTTCCGGTGGTGCCTGGAATAATCCTATGACTAAGGTGGTATTTAAATCAGAGGAATCAGTCTCCCACACGATCGAGATAAAGATGGCATCTGACAGTCAGAAGAAAGAATTCTCTATTCTGGCCTTCGGTTATACGAAATAAGATTGATTGAGCTGTTGGATAAAACGGTTCGAAAAATGAAAGATTAATCATAGTGCATTTACTTGAAAACAAAGTGAGCAGCATGATAATCTTTCTTTTTTCTTATATAATCTTTCTTAATACAATGATTTGAATATTTACTTGCTTTCATTATTATACGAGAAATCCTGATAATAGTATGCTACGAGATAATCTGGCAATCCTTCGGAAGCTTATCGTCACGGAAGCCCTTAAATACCGGCTGCCTCAAGGCTCCCTTGTCATTGGGCATGTATTGCACAACACATACCAACTCTGGTTTCAGCCATTTGGCATTCTCATTTCCGGGCGGAGTGTTTGGGAAGGGGGAATGATCCAGGGATTCCAGGTTCTTAATATCACCATATTTCACACCGAAGGTAACATGCCCTCGATAGACTAATTCCGAACCGCGATACTGGCCTAGAACAACACTGGTGACACCCTTTTCCTTAAGAATATAGCCACAAACGACAAAATCCTGATCTGTCAGGAATTTAAATTTGATCCATTCCTTCGTGCGTTTATCCAGATAATATCGACTGTTACTCTTCTTGGCGATGACACCTTCTAATTCCTGTTGCTTTGCCAGGGCGAACAATTCTATCCCTTTCTCCGGGATATACCTACTGATTGCTAATTGAGGATCTTCATTAATTGTCTCAGACAGAAGATGCTTTCGTTCCAGAAGAGGTAGATCCAGAAGAGAAGCATCCTTTCGATATAGGATGTCATAAGCAACAAAACAAGCAGGATAGTTCTCACCGGAAAGCATAAGCTTGAATTTGTTTGTAGTTAGGATCCTTTTCTGAAGCTCGAAGAAATCAATTGCGTTTGTTGCGAAGCTCAGTGGCTTGATCAAGATATGCAATACAGCGAATTCCATCCAGCTTAAGCTCATAAATCCAATCCGGGTCGTTGAAGGGGGCCATCATCTCAGAGATCAACATTGGCTTAATATTCTTCTCTTCAAAAAGATCCATCAGGCGGTACCACTCAGCTGCTGCTTCGAAGCTTGATTATTTTGCCCGTTCTGAGCCATTGCAAGAGTTTTCTGCAGTGCTTCCATGAGATCGATGACATTATTCGGAACATTATTATCAACTGCAACAATATCCTCGCCATGTATTTTCTGCAGGATAGCATCTCGAAGGCGTTCCTGATATTCATCCTTATATAGGGATGCATCAAACGGACCGGTCATAGAATTAATCAGGCTTTTCGCCATCGTTATTTCAGCCTCACTTAGCTGCGTAGATACAATCTGCTTGGGAACAACAGTAATCTCATCCTGATAGAAGAGTGTTTTTGCAATTATTCCATCTATAGTTGGGTATAATACGATCAGATTCTCCTTTGTTCCGATGACCGTTTTGGCAAGAGCTACCTTTTGTTCGTTTAGCATCGCGGTCCGGAGTAGTTCAAAAGCCTTCTCGGCACCGGTATCCGGAATCGCATAATAATTGCGTTCATAATAAATCTGGTTGATTTCAGACAGATTTACAAATTGGATGATATGAATGGTTTTATCTTTTTTGGTCTTTATTTTCTCGAGCTCGTCCTCTGTCATGATAACATATTTCTCATTCTCATATTCATAGCCCTTAATTATCTCCTCGGAGTGGACCTCCTTGTTGCAGCTGGGACAATATTTTTTGTATTTTACTCTTTCTTTCGTATCTTTGCATAACTGATTGAATTTCACATCATTATCTCTGGTTGTGGTATAAAGTCCCACCGGAATATATAAAAGTCCAAGGGATATCGCTCCTTTATGAGATACACCCATAATCACACGCCACCTCTCAATATTTTTGATAGTATGTGGATATGCTGCCCCAAAAATTCTTTGGAATAATAAAAAACAGCCCACCGGAAAGAGATCCGAGGGCTGCTTTTCTATACAAATGTGGGAGTAATTAGCTGACTAATATATTGTTATGTGATTGTAAGCAGTATTCATACAGAAGTCTACCACTGCCATACCCATGGCGAAGAAGGAAAGAACAATCATCAAGCCTAAAGCGGTCTTGTCGTAGACTAATTTCTCCTCCTGCTGGCGGAAGTTGGCGATCAAAATCTCACCGCCTAAGAAGATAAATATCGTCGGCCAGAGCTTGAAGATGAGTTCGTAGGTGATACCTAGATTAAATATTCGAAGTAGGAACATAATTCCGAAGACAATCAGCATACCGCCCAGAGTAATGGTTCCGACTCTATGTGTTTTCGTCATTAAGCCTTTCCTCCTTTGTCCTCAAGAAAATTATCACGCTCGGTTGAATCCAGATCCTTCTTCTTGCCACGGATCAGATAGATGCCGAAAGCGATGATGGCACAGGCTACAAAAAGCTGGGGTACTAAGCGGCCGAAGCGGTAAAGTACGGTATATACCAAGCCGGGTACAACTTCATCAATTATCTCGATAAAATTATTCCACAAGATGCTGATACCAATCACGATCAATGCAATTGCAAAGACATTGCGGTATTTGGTTTGGATTAGCTGTGCTTTCTCTCTGGCAAATTCGGGGATAAGAATAAATTCATCCTCTAAAGCATAGAACTCATCGTCCGGGGTTGAACGAAGGTTATGGGTATCAAAGAATGCATAAAACCAGATGATGGGCATCAGGAACATTAACGGTCCCAGCCCAAGCCAGCTGGATAGGAATATGGTCAAGAAGAAATAGGCCATTAAGCTGCTGCCTCGTTTCATAAAGCCCATATACATCTGGCCGGCACCCGGCAGCAAGGAAAAACAAAAGGTTAAAAAATTACTTTTCTTTCGGATCATTTTCAGTTACCTCCATATTAATGATATTATTGGAGAAGTCCAATATATTCTTACTGATGCTGTTCATATTATCCCGGATAGTATCCGTTAGTGGAACATTATCTTCTTTTGCTATATTTATCTTTGTGAAGCTCTCGTTATCCGAGATGGTATTCTGGAAATTCATACTCAGCAGCAGCAGTGCGATAGCTGCAACAGCCGCAGTTCCAACCTTCAGACTATAGAGCAGAAGCTGAATTCGTTTTGATACTTCTCTTGATTTTATTGCTATCTGTATCTCGGGTCGTCTGGTCGCTTTCATAATATTTTCTTTCATATCCCTTGGTGCAGGAATGAGGTCCTCTGCCATAAAGGCTGCCAGTTGATCAGAACAATGATTACAGGAGCAAATATGTTCCAGAAATTTTTCTTTTTCTTCCATAGTCATGGTGTCTAGTGTAAAAGAGCTTAACTCATCCGGTGTAATATGCGAATTATTGTTCATGAATAATTGCCCCCTTCCTATATGTTTTCTGTAACATTGCCCTCGCTCGATAGATTTGGGTCTGGACTGTTTTCAGATTTTTACCGGTGTTTTCTGCAATTTCGTTTGCGGATAGCTCGCGATAAAAATAATCAAATGCTATTTCTCGATAAGGTGATTTCAAACTGCTGCAGCGATCAGACAGCTGCTTCTTTACTTCCAGCTCCAAGACATTGTCTTCGGGTGAAGGTTCCTTGTCTTTTTGGGTAAGGAAGTATTCGTCTTCGGTAGGGATACTTTGCCGGTCTGCCCGCTTTATAAAATCCAGGCATTTGTTGGTGGCAATACGGCAAAGCCAGGCTTTTTCATATTGCCGATCGAAGGTGGGTAGATGCTTATAGGCGGAAAGAAAGGTTTCTTGGGCAAGATCCTCGGCTTCAAAATAATCTTTTACGATCTTATAACAGATGGAGAATATTAAATTTTGATAGGTATCAATCAGATACTCATAATATTGCTCGGTATTAATTTTTTCCGCCTCCCTTCACCCTTCGATAATAATAACGAATGAAAAACTAATATGTCTTCAATTTCGTAGAAAAAATTTAAACCAATTTAGCCATCTGACATTTTGTACCTTTACCAAAGAAGGTGACAACCTGATTAAATAAGGTCAAGGATAGTACAAATAAAATTGCGATAACGATAAATTTGAATATCTTCTTCATAAGTTCCTCCAATTCTAATGCCAGACAAGGCATAATCAACAGACTGTGATCTGGGTTGCCCAATTTACCCGTTCGAATCATGAAAACGAGGAAGAAGATAAAATGTCTTCAAATAATGAGAAATTTTTTATGGATTGTTATTTGGACTTGTAGCCGTTCGTCTGAATCATAATATATATTTCAATAAAGAACAATAAGGAGTTTATCTGAAAAGCCGGAACTTTTATTGTGAAGTTGAACTTGTAGGAAGAATGTGCTAAATTGAAATAGGACGAATGGTAAACAAAGTTTCCGGAGCAAGATCATTAAGAAAGATTCGCGGGTTTATTTAATATAAATCAATTAGGATGGGAGAAGATAATGTCAGAAGTGAAGTCAATGTTAGAAGTGAAATTTCATGAGGAAGCAGAAGACAAGGTGTTAAAATATGCAGTGATCGTAACAAGATCGGAAAACCGGTGGGTGTTCTGCAAACATAAAGAAAGAAACACCTATGAACTGCCCGGTGGTCACAGAGAAGATGGAGAGGATATCTTAGCTACCGCACGCAGAGAACTGAGAGAAGAGACAGGCGCGGAAGACTTTGAACTGAGGCCGGTCAGCATCTATAGTGTAACAGTAACCAGAGAGGGGGCAGAACCGGAGGAAAGCTTTGGTATGCTATGCTTCGCGGATGTACATCAATTTGGAGATCTGCCGGATATGGAGATGGAGCATATAATCTTACGTGAGGAGATGCCTGCGGAACAAACCTATCCCTTAATACAGCCGATTCTTTTGGAGCGGGTAAAAAATACACTCGTGCAATAGCTGTAAATTTCAATAAAACATAAATCAATACATCATGGATAAGGAGAAGAATCATGGAGACGATGGATTACATTATTAATACAATAGAGTCATTGGTGAATATACCGAGCCCTTCCGGTTTTACAGCGCAGGTAATTGACTTTGTAAAGAAAGAAGCAGAAGGATTTGGATATCAATGTGAGATCAATCAGAAGGGTGGACTTCTCATAACAGTTCAGGGAAAGAGCGATGAACTCATAGGATTATCAGCACATGTGGATACCTTGGGGGCAATGGTCCGCTCGGTGGATTCGGATGGGACACTCCGCTTTACCTTAATCGGCGGATATACCATGCACAGCGTGGAAGGAGCGTATTGTAAGGTTCATACCAGAGACGGAAGGACCTATACCGGAACAGTATTAATCAAGAGCTCCTCCGTGCATAGCTATGATGATGCAAGAACCATGGAACGAACCGACCGGAATATGCTGGTCCGACTGGATGAGATAGTGAAAAGCAAAGAGGATATATTAGAACTGGGAATAAACAGTGGAGATTATATCAGCTTTGAAGCAAAGTTTCTGTATACAGAGAAGGGATTCGTCAAATCAAGGCATTTGGACGATAAAGCCTCAGTCGCAGTATTACTTGGAGTTTTGAAGGAATTGTCAGAACAGCAAGTTCTTCCGGAGAAGACCTTGAAGATATTAATCAGCAATTTTGAGGAGGTTGGTTACGGAGCAAGCTACCTACCGGCCGGCATTACCGAATTCTTGGCGGTTGATATGGGTGCCGTTGGAGATGACCTGAACGGATCAGAGTACACGGTGACGATCTGTGCGAAGGATTCCTCCGGACCTTATGATTATGAGATGACCAACGCTTTGATTGCGTTAGCGAAAGAGAAGGGGATAGATTATGTGATTGATATTTTCCCCCACTATAGCTCAGATGTATCCTCCGCGCTTAGAGCAGGAAATGATATCCGCGGTGCTTTGATCGGACAAGGCGTTCATGCTTCCCATGGGATGGAACGCACTCACAAGCTTGGACTGGAGAATACATTCAAACTGATTAAGGCTTATATTGGAGCATAGTAGTTGTATCTGGAATAATCATGGAATGAGCCGATAGTGGGTTGCAGATATTTACATTATGAATTAATGATATTTTGTTCCTCTTCTTGACAAGTCAACAAAACACAGTTACAATAATGAGGATATAAAATTAAAACGCTTACTTCTAATTTCCGTCCCTATATAACTGATAAAATAGTCTGCCTAGCCGGTGATGATTCACTGCTTGTGCGGATTATTTTATCGTTTAGATATAGGGACTTATTTTTGCCAAGTAATCCTGTATCAATGGATTGTCATTACATCTTCTTCCCATCATTTTTCTTTGCACCCAGATTAGGAATGAAGGCAAAATAAAAGCCGATGAAAAGACCGGTGATAATTCTTGAATCCGTTATACCGAAGGCCCCACATATCATCTGAATTGATATATGAAATATAGCAGCAAACAAGATCCAAACTGTTGCATTGTAGATGGGATTCAGCCGTCGGTTGATGACAGCCCAGAGTCTTTTGCTCCAGGATAATTTAATGGATAGATTCATGAACACAAATGCGGATATCGCCATTGTAATCAGTTGAGGTATCAGGGTTTTCATAGCGCATACAACTCCGTTCTTCTGGTATTAATGGTATTATACATCACGGGACCAACCGGCGCAAGATTTGAATCATCCACGAAGACGGAAGGTGTAGAAAATAGGAAAATAAAGGAGAAAGACAGTAAAACATTATGTGCTAAATTACGAAAATTTGATGCAGTTTCGTTGAAATACTAGCAATATGTGTTGGAAAATGTTATAATAATTCCATTAATGTTGAGAAAGACAGAACTTATACAGATTATTGCGTATGCGAATTAATCATAAGAACTCTGGAGGAAAAAAATGAAAAGAATTAATGGTAACTTTACTCAAAAACTGGCAACGATATTAAAGGGACGAATGGATGTAAAACCTGCCAAAAGTGTGGAACAATCTGAGAAAGTTAATCACCCGGCCGATGAGAATATGTTAAAGCTAGGTGCGGAACAGAGAAAGCAGGAAATGAAGAAAAAGGTTCAGGCAACCAAGGAGAAAGTAAAGAAGGAGAGAGAAGAATTTTTGGACAATGTTACAAAGGTGAAATTCTTCTCAACACTCAGGTTTAAATTAATTGCTTCCTTTCTTGTACCGATAGCATTTATTATTGTACTTGGAGTGGTATCCTTCTTAAAGGCCTCCAACGGAATACAGAGCAATTATGAGAAAGCGACAGAGGATACGATTGGCATGGCTGGAGAATTCATGCGTTTCGGTTTTGAATCGGTTGAGGCAACAACGATTCAATATGCCAATGATGATAATATCGGCAAATATTTTCTGAACATGGCTGATATTATGGAAACCAGTTCGCTCAGGAAGGCAATCTCTAGTTCATTAATTGCAAAGCAGGTTACGGATGAATTCATTGAGGATATCTATTTAATATCGGATAAGGTGGATTCGATCTCAACTTCGGGTATCTTCTACAAAAGTGGAGTTTTAGCAGGCTTTCGGGATACAGAAATAGGTAAATATCTGAATGATCATAAATTCGAAAATATATGGGATGGTGAAGATGCTTATTTGGATGAAAAACTCGAATCCTCCCAAGATGATTATTCTATGCGTTTGATCCGAAATATTGCCGGTGTAGATGCTATTGTAGTTGTTGAGACGAAAGCAGATGCCATTACAAACATTCTATCCAGCTTGGAATTTGATAAATCTGGATTTCTTGGACTGGTAACCTCGGATGGTAGAGAGATAATTGATTATTCTCTAAAGCAAGAGGATCCCAGTATTGATCTTGAAGCATTGAAATCCGAGAAGATATTTTTGAATGAAGATTTTTATAAAGAGACAGTGACCGGAGAAGCAAAGTCTGGATCCAAATACGTGAATTATAAAGGAGAGACCTATTTATTCATGTATTCCAAAATTGGCAAGACAGGAGATACCCTCTGTGCTTTGATGCCAAAGTCCACGATTACCAGTCAAGCAGACGACATTAAGAATATTACGGTTATCATTGTAATTATAGCTTGTATTTTGGCAGTGTTGATTGTGGCATGGTTAACAACCGGAATCGATAAGACGATTAAAGGTATCATCAGCAAATTGAAGCTTGCTGCAAAAGGTGACCTAACGGTTCAGTTTGATTCAAAACGTAAGGATGAGTTCCATGTTCTGATTGATGAGATTCAATTAACTTTCGGCAATATGAAGGATTTGATCCAGCAGGTTAAAACATTAAGCGGTGAGGTATCCGAATCCTCTTTAAATGTTACCACGACCTCAGAGCTCTTTCTCAAATCCGCGGAAGATATTTCTTCTGCAATGAATGAGATAGAACAGGGTATCAATCAACAGGCGAAGGATGCAGAAGAGTGTCTGGTTCAGATGGACAACCTATCACAGAGGATTGAGATTGTTAGTGAGAATACGAAAGAAATCGGCCAGATAGCGGATAATACCAAGAAGAGTGTTAAAGAAGGTACCGTGATTTCTGAGGAGTTAAATCACCAGACGAAATCTACAATTGAGATTACCACCGATATTATACAGAATATCGAGAAGTTGGCTGATAAGTCCTCCTCCATTAACAAGATTATTAATGTTATTAATGATATTGCAAATCAGACGAACCTGTTATCCTTAAATGCTTCGATTGAAGCAGCAAGAGCAGGAGAACACGGCAAGGGCTTTGCAGTAGTAGCTAGTGAGATTAGAACACTCGCAGAACAATCCAAGACTTCTGTTAATGATATCAAGAAGATTATTGGTAGCATTCAGGAGGATACAACAACAGCAGTTGATACAGCACGTAAAGCGGAAAAGGTATTACAGCTTCAAGAAAATGCAGTTAAGAATACGACCGATTCCTATGATACAATTAACAGCAGTGTTGAGAAGCTGATTGTATTCCTGAAATACATAACTGATAATGTTGAGAATATAGAAGAGGCAAGAGTCAGTACACTGGGAGCAATCGAGAATATCTCCGCAGTATTGGAGGAGATTGCAGCATCTTCGAATAATGTCAACCAGACCGCTACGAATCAGGTGGCATCCGTAGAGAGCTTAAATAAATCAGCGTTGAATCTGAACACGAACTCAGACAATCTGGTGAATGAAGTTCGGAAATTTATTGTATAACGACATGTGATTAGCTGTTTGTATTACGGAACCATTTTTGAACGATAAATTATAATAAGAAAGTATAAACCTTTTCGACACAATAATCATAGAATGATGTATGAATTATTGTACAGAAAGGGGTATACAACTTGTATAACGATAATTTTAATAAAAATAGAGAGAATACCAATAGGTATGACAATGTACAAAGGCAGCAGATGGGACCTGGTGGGTTTCCACCACCGCCTCCGAATATTGGACCACAAGGCCCTGGGATGGAGAATCAGCCGCGATCCGCACCGCCTGATTTTATACCAGAAGCGCCAAGAATGGATCGTAGACAGATGGGTGCACCGGATGAGCAGAACAGAACCGGTTTCGGTGTCTTCATAGGACCCGGTAGACCTGGGCCAGGAGGAAATGACAGATCCAGAGAGATGAGGAGATGCTTAAATCGCTTCACTTATTTCTGGCTGTTTAATGGTAATGATTTTTGGTTCTATCCAACCTTTGTTGATAGGCAGATCGTACAGGGCTTTCGGTGGAGAAGAAACCGCTGGGAATTTGACCGCATTAATCTCAATCGGATCTTCTTTTTCCGCTGCTTTTAATTATGATTAAGAAAACGTTCTAACAGAAAAGAAAAGTCAAATGAAGCTGACCTATAGCTTCATTTGACTTTTCTTATTTTATAAAATAGGAAATAGGAAATAGCGTCTTATTTTATGATAAGCTCTCCAGGTAGTACGATGAAAATGAACTACAATTTATTTGACATATTAAATATATTTAATATATAATAATATATATAGTAGAAATAGAGGTTACTACTACATCGGAGATATAGAATGTAGGATATTGTGATATATAATATTTTAGATAGGGAGATATTTTATGCTTACAGACAGACAAACTGAAATTATGTTAACAAAACTTAAGAGGTTTGAAGCGACGCTAGAGGGGCTGCTATTCAATAAGGTGGATGAAGTTTCGATGCAGGCATATCCGACGGACGGACGATACAAAGAGGTACCGGCTGCTGACAACTTCAAATCGTGTAAATCAGGAGATTCGTGGGTTGGAGAGGGAAGCTATTGCTGGTTTCTTGGGGAATATATTGTACCGAACGAGTTGGATAATAAAATGTTGTATGTATATCCGAAGATTGAGGGATATGAAGGACTGTTGTGGGTGGATCGGAAGCCTTGTGGCAACTTTGGTACGAAGATCCAAGCCTTCGGACATGGTAATCATTATTGTGACATGCTGGTTAAGAAAGCGAGTAAGAACGAACGAATAGAGATAGCGATGGAATACTATGCTCATCATTATGTAATCGGTACTCAACCTTTTCAAACCGATCCAAGGGAGGATTATAGAATCACATATCATAGCGTGGATATCTGTGTAAAAAATGAAGCTGTCTGGGATGCATACTTTAATCTGATGATTG
>JAGFXQ010000014.1 GCA_017861355.1 Bacillota bacterium | reverse complement strand
GTAGAACATCATACCATATTAATTTCAGTATCTCTAAGATCAATAATTCTATAATCGGTAGTGAAGTAATTTCATGCTTGTTAATCTGTAAGTATAAATTAGTAGCTTTATAAACAGTTTCTACAGATTGTATTACTGTTAATCATAATTGATTACATAGTAATTGTTTTTGAACTCTATATAAAATATTGTCGTATAAATTATAACATTGCAATTATAGTTGTAAAAAATATAGCTTTACAATTACTATTATAAAAATTGTATTTGTATGAAGTACATTACTAATAACTGTATATCTAGTTACTTTCAAATAGTCACATAAAAATATACCATGATATAATTATTTCTATAATTAAGTATTTGAATTATCAGTCAAAGTGTATGAAAGTTTTATTAGTAGCTGTCCAATTATTTGTTATCTAATAGATAATTATTACCTATTATCATTAAAATACTATATAAAAGATCCCTCGTAAAATGATCTGTAATTATACTGCCAATATTGCCAATATTAATTTAGTATATTATTTGCTCAGATATCAACTACAATAGGAAATATTGATATAGTAATATCTACCCTGAAAATCAATAAATATTAGAAACGAAATTGCATCAATCTAATCAAAGAAAAAGCGGAATGTTTCACGTGAAACATTCCGCTTTTATGTATCTGGTTTAATATTAAATTAAACTGTATTATCCATAATTATTTATATGAATTAAATTCACGAATTGAATCTAAAACAATTCTACTAAATTGTTCTTAATCGCATAAACAGCAGCCTGTGTACGATCGGAAACATTAATCTTTTTAAAAATATTTGATACATGATTCTTTACCGTCTTTTCACTAATTGCTAACATGTATGCGATTTCCTTATTAAATAAACCTTCTGCTAATAATTTTAGTACTTCAATTTCTCTCTTAGTTAAGGCATCATCTTCACTAACATTATTACTCTTTTCCTCAAGCTTAACTTTGAGTATTGGTGTTAACTCCGGTTGGATAAATGACTCACCTCTATTTACACAGAAGATGGCCTTTTTGAGTACGGAAGAATCTGAATCTTTCAATACATATCCGTCAACTCCAAGTTCAACAGCACGCATTAAGTATTCTACCTCGTTATGAATTGTTAAGATAAGAACCTTAACTTTCATTCTATTCTCACGAATATATTGTAATACTTGAAGTCCATTCATTATTGGCATATTGATATCAAGAAGCAGAACATCTGTTTGGTTCTCATCAAGCAACTCAATACACTGCTTTCCATTGCTCGCTTCCGAAGTAACAACAATATCTCCATCTAACTCCAGTAATTGCTTAATTCCCTCTCTTACCATTGAATGATCATCTGCGATCATGATATTAACTGGTTTGCTCATCTTTATCCCCCTCGTATATAGTTAATGGTGCCGAAACCGATACTGTCGTCCCAATACCTTTTTCAGATTTTATATCTACGGTACCTGATAACAACGAAATTCTTTCTCTCATAATGGATAGTCCAAAGCTTGATGAATGTCCGTGTCCTTCTCCTTGATTGTTGTTTATAATAAACCCTGTTCCATTATCTTTAATCATAACACATACTTTAAGCTCTTCATAATTAATATCAATGTTAATAATAGATGCATTCGCGTGCTTTATAACATTATTACAAGCCTCTTGAATAATACGAAATAAAGTTAATTTTATAACAGGATGTATTTCCTTCGTTTCTTCATTTGATCGAACAATAATATTAATATTGTGTAGATCCATTAAACGGCTGGCGTATCTCTCAACCGTAACAGTTAATCCAATATCATCCAAAGACATTGGCTTCAGGTTATAAATAATTCCTCGCATGTCATTAATAACTGTCTTTATAGTATTAGACATTGCTGTCAATTCCAATTTAGCACGAATTGCATCGATATCGATTAACTTAATACATAGTTCTGCTTTATGAACCAAACTAGTAAGATTCTGTACTGTAGAATCATGTAAATCTCTTGCAATTCTTTGTCTTTCAATTTCCTGAGCTTCCAATATGCTTAAACCTTTATCAGTCACAACCGGAATACTTGAATTAGATGAATCGCTTTCCTTTTTGTGATCCATCTTAACCATTTCATATTCATCAAGAATCTTAACCGCTGATTTTAATCCGTTAATCTTCTCATATATTAATGACTGCTCATGATATAGTTCTTCTAGCTTTTGCTTGATCCGGTCAATACTAATAGCCAGTTCCTTTTCATCTTGTGATACATTATAGATAGGTGAAAATAGAGCAATATTATGCACCTTCGTTCTTTCACGTTCGGCCTGCTCATTTTCTTTCTTAGTGAGAAGGCCTTGCTGCGTTTTGATTTGAACCTTAGTCGCATAGGATTTATCTTCATATTCAATAATCATTTCTCTCAATAATAAAGCAGATGACTTTTGATCATTGACTAAATTGCCTTCTCTATTTTCGCTGTTTTCATTGTTGTCATACATAATTTAACTTCCTTTCTATGCTCAGGCAACAATCTCATATAAAAACTTGAATGATAAATTATTATAGAGCTATAATTATAAATACATATATAGGAAATCAGAGATATTAATATAATATAACATAATTTACTATTTTTAAAGTATTTTCTTATACAATTTAAATTATTTCAAACTTTAGCGAGATTTTTCTGACAAGCAGGAATAATATCTGATTCATTCACTGTCATTTTATATCTTTTTTGATTATTATATATTATTTCATCGCTATCAAGATGAAAGCCTATTGTTTGAAAAAAGGATACCGACTCCTGGAAGGAATAACATACAATTTCCTTTATTCCTGCAATAATAGCCTTATTAATTAGCATTCTTACCGCAAAATCACCGTATTTTCTTTTTCGATACTCCTTAAGTACTGCAATATGTCCGATTTCACAATTTGTTCCATCAAAACATATCCTTCCGGTCGCAACCGCATTTCTGCTTCCTGATTCTTCATATACAATGACATGCATAGCCATATCGTCTTGACCGTCAAATTCGTCTTCTTTACAAATACCCATTTCATCTATGAAAACATTTTGTCTTATCCTATACACCTCGGATAAATCAGATCTATAAGACAGAAGCTTCCCCTCGACTAACATTAACATTTCCTCCTGCTTCTTATAATGGTTCTTTTGAAGGCTTGCCCGCTCCTCTTGGATAATTCTTAGGTGTTTTATCCGTCTTTTCAATTACGATCAGACTTCTCTCCATATCGGTATTCGGTAGTTGAAAATTTTCTACTTTTACTAATTTTGACCCTAATAGTTTTAGTGCCCGCTCGGAGGATATAAGCTCCTCGTCTATTTTACCAGATTTATAGGAAATAAAATATCCTCCTTTTTTCACATATGGAATGCAATATTCGGATAAGGAG
The DNA here is from genome assembly GCA_017861355.1 of Bacillota bacterium. GTDB lineage: Bacteria > Bacillota > Clostridia > Lachnospirales > Lachnospiraceae > Mobilitalea. Next base: position 19,196 of record JAGFXQ010000014.1, on the reverse strand, counting down.
GATAATTTTGCTACTGCACGAGAGACACAAAGGTCATATTGCTCTCTATGGTTCGGATTTTTACCATAGTCCTCAGCTCGACCATGCAATGTAGTAATATTTTGTAACTTTAATGCATCAATTACTTCATTCAGGAAAATTAATCGTTTATTTAATGAATCAAGTAATACTATCTCTAGCTCTGGGAAAACAATCTTTAAAGGAATACCGGGAAATCCTGCACCTGTCCCAAGATCAAGAAGCTTTTGATTACTTAATTTCACAACTTTGATAATCATTAAGCTGTCCAAAAAATGCTTTGTAATTACCTCTGAAAATTCGGTAATTGTAGTTAGGTTCATCACCTTGTTTTTTTCAACCAGCATCTCATAATAATCAACAAATTGTTGTTTTTGCAGATCATTCAATTCAATCTCAATTTCTTTCAGACCCTGCTCAAATTCCGCCATCTCTGGATAGTGCTTATAATTCATGTTAATCCCCCATTATGGTACACTCTACCAACTATCACAATTGATTCAACTATTACTTACTACTAGTATTAAATAAATCTCGTATGAATAGAAATTATGTCTTCCATACAAATCCCTTATATGATCTTTTCCTTATTACGCTCGTAATGAAGCTGTGTCAAATAAACTAATAATACCGAGATATCGGCCGGAGATACGCCTGAGATTCTGGAGGCTTGACCAATCGATCTTGGCTGAAACTTAATTAACTTCTGTCTGGCTTCAATACGAAGACTCGGAACAGTCATATAATCAATGTCTTCCGGAATTCTTCTGTTCTCTAGCTTCTTAAACTGCTCCACCTGGCTGAGTTGACGTTTGATATATCCATCATACTTCAGGTTTATATTAATCTGTTCAATAACTTCATCTGATAATTCTGACCTGTTCTTATCAATTGATTCCAATAATTCATAAGATAATTCTGGACGACGAATGAGATCCGCCAATGTTGTTCCTGTATTCAAGGGTGAACTTCCATACTGCTCCAGAAGTTGTTGAACTTCTTTATTTGCTCCGATTGGAGTACTCTGTAGTCTGTTCGTCTCGATTTCAATCTGATTCTCTTTCTCTAATAAATGCTGATATCTCTCTTCATCAATCAAGCCGATATCATACCCCTTTTTCGTTAATCGCAGATCGGCATTATCCTGGCGCAATAACAATCGGTATTCTGCTCTGGAGGTCATCATTCGATATGGTTCATGTGTTTCTTTCGTTACAAGATCGTCGATCAAAACACCGATGTATGCTTCTGAACGATCAATAATGAGTGGTTCATTTTGAAGAACTTTTCTTGCAGCATTTATTCCGGCAATTAATCCTTGCGCCGCTGCTTCTTCGTAACCGGAGCTTCCATTAAATTGACCACCACTGAACAATCCCTCTACTGCTTTGAATTCCAGAGATGATTTTAGTTGCATCGGATTAATACAATCATATTCGATTGCATAAGCGTTACGCACGATCTTTGCATTCTCCAATCCAGGTACGGATCGATACATTTGGTATTGAACGTCCTCAGGAAGAGAACTTGACATACCAGCAATATACATTTCGTTGGTATATAATCCTTCAGGCTCAATAAATACTTGATGTCTTTCTTTGTCTGCGAATTTAACGACCTTATCTTCAATTGAGGGGCAGTATCTCGGACCTGTTCCTTTAATGTCACCGCAGTAAAGGGGTGAACGATCAATGTTGGCACGTATAATCTCGTGAGTAGTTTCGTTCGTATAGGTGAGCCAGCAGGAGATTTGCTCTTTTTGTAATTCTTCCTGTTTTGTTGTGAAGGAGAAGGGTACTACTGTTTCATCACCAAATTGTTCTTCCATTTTACTGAAATTGATCGATCTTCTATCGATTCTTGCGGGTGTTCCTGTCTTAAAACGGTACATCTCTATCCCTAATTCTTTCAGCGAATCAGTTAAATGTGTTGCTGCCTGCAATCCATTTGGACCTGTATGATTTACCGTCTCTCCGTAAATACATCTTGCATTCAGATAGGTTCCGGTACATAATACAACCGATTTACAAGGATAGATTGCTCCGGAATAGGTCATCACCCCACTTATGTGGTTATCTTCAGTTAAAATCTTAACTACTTCGGCTTGCTTTAAGGTGAGATTCGGTGTGTTTTCCAGGATTCTTCGCATGGATTTAGAATATTCCTGTTTGTCAGCTTGGGCACGTAAGGAATGTACGGCTGGACCCTTTGATACATTCAGCATTTTAGACTGGATATAGGTTTTGTCTATATTTCTTCCCATTTCTCCGCCTAAGGCATCAATTTCTCTGACCAAATGTCCTTTTGATGTCCCTCCGATATTCGGATTACATGGCATCATCGCAATGCTATCCATACTAATTGTAAATAACATAGTATTCAAGGATAATCTGGCTGCCGCTAATGCTGCTTCACATCCGGCATGTCCTGCTCCGACCACTACCACGTCATAGCTCTCATATACATATGACATAAGTTTCCCATTCCCTTTCTATTCTAACCTTAAGGTTTATCTTTTCTTAGTTTATACGTACCGTTATTCTATCCTGTGAAACACTACGCTTTATTTGTTAGTTCAGCCTCAATGACTAAGTATATGACTGGAAGGCTGAACTGTAACCCTTATTTCCCCATACAGAATTCTTTAAATATCATATTGACCAGATCTTCTTCGATATTCTCACCGATAATCTTACCAAGTGTCTCATATGCACTCATGAGATCGATCGAATAGAAATCCTCCGGCATTCCGGCAACTATACTTTGGTTTACTAATCTTAAGCTTTCCAGAGATTGCTTAAATGCCTCTTTATGACGTTCATTCGTAATGTAAATATCTTCATTAAAGGATAGTTTGCCTTCAAAAAACATATTTTTAATTGCTTTTTCGAGATCATTTAAACCGATATTTTCTTTTATCGAAATACTAATTATAGCATGATCCGTCATTTTCTTAATCTCTTCCGAAGTGATCTTCGGTTCAAGGTCCGATTTATTTAATAATAATAAGGACTTTTTATCCTTAATTAATCCCAATATTACTTCATCATTTTCATCTAATTCGGTAGAGGAATCAAGCACATAGATAATCAGATCTGCTTGAGATGCAATCTTAATTGCTTTCTCAACCCCTATTTTTTCAATAATATCCTCTGTATCTCGAATACCAGCCGTATCTATTACATTAAGCATTATCCCGTTTAGATTGATTGTTTCTTCTACGGTATCTCTAGTGGTGCCGGCGATATCTGTGACAATAGCTCTTTCTTCTCCTACTAAGGTGTTGAGCAGACTTGATTTTCCGGCATTCGGTTTACCAAGAATAACTGTTTTGATTCCTTCCTTAAGAATCTTTCCATTATCGGATTCTCTTAAAAGCTGTTCAATAGAATTTGTTTCTTCATTGATATGCTTCTGAAGATCCTCATCAAATCCTTCTAAACTGATATGTTCCGGATCATCCAGTGCTGCTTCGACAAACGCTATATCACGAAGAATCTTCTCTCTTAGCTCAATGATAATCTGACGCTCTTTTCCTCGAAGCTGATTGAGAGAGTTCTGAAGTGCTAATTCATTCTTCGCGGTAATAATATCGCTTACGGCTTCCGCCTGGGAAAGATCAATTCTTCCGTTTAAAAATGCTCTCTTCGTAAATTCTCCAGGCTCTGCAATTCTTGCACCATATTTTAATACTGTCTCAAGAATATTCCTTGTAACTACTATTCCGCCATGACAGTCGATCTCAACGATATCCTCTCTGGTATAAGTAGCAGGAGCACGCATAATTATAACCATAACTTCATCTATGATATGATCCCCATCGGTAATAAAGCCATAATGAATTGTATGGCTCAGTTGCTCCGATAGGACCTTATTCCCTGTTCTCGATTTGTAGATTCGATCTATGATCTCAACTGCATGATCGCCACTAATTCTTATTTTACTGATACCTGCATTACTAAGTCCTGTCGCAATTGCTGCAATTGTATCTGTTATCATAGCTTCTCCTCCATCTGATTGTATCTTGATTCTTACATACTTCTGGCATGAATGATAGAAAGCACGCTTCGCGAACTTTCTATTGTCATTAATAAAAGGTGCCTTAAAGTATGCTATACTTTTAAGACACCCATTTTCAACATACAAATAATATCTTATTCTGCCGGTTGTTCCTTTTTCTCTTTACTTTCTTTGTACTTCTCATAATCCTTCTTATAATCAGTACTATAATTCTTGTTAAATCCGCTCTTACTTGTATTGTAAGGTTTGTTATAACCTTTGTTATTACCACTTCCTGTTCCGGTTCCGCTGTAGCCACCTCTTCGGTCATCTTTACGATAGCCTCCGGTAGGTCTTGTACTGTCATTCGGTCTGGAATTGTCATTCGGTCTGGAATTATTATTCGGTCTGAAATTGTTGTTTGGTCTAGTGTCACGGAAAGTCTTCTTAACATTGATTACTACTTTACGATAAGGTTCTTCCCCTTCTGAGTATGTCTCGACATATTTGTCATTTTGTAACGCAGAATGGATAATTCTTCTCTCATAAGGATTCATCGGTTCAAGAGATACCGGCTTTCTTGATCTTTTAACTTTGAAGGCGATATTCTTTGCAAGATTCTCAAGGGTTTCTTTTCTTCTTGCTCTATAGTTCTCCGTATCCAACTTAACTTTAATATAGTTCTCACTATTTTTATTAACAACGAGACTAACCAGGTATTGAAGAGAATCAAGAGTTTGTCCTCTTTTACCAATTAAGACACCCATCTCATCGCCATCAATATTAACCTCAACAGTAGTGTTTTCCTGATCAAATTTAACTTCAACCTTAGCATTAATATCCATTGTACTAAATACATCTGTTAAGAATTTCTTAGCTGTATTTTCAACTGTCATTTTAATTCTTGCTTTAATTCTAGCAGGTTTGCCGAACATTCCTAAGAAACCGCTGGATTCTTTCTCAATCACTTCGTACTCCAGGTTCTCAATTGTCGTACCAAGTTCGAGTATAGCATTTGTTAAAGCTTCATCCACTGTCTTACCAGTAATTTCTTTCCACTCCATCGCTATTTATCCCCCTTTTCAATGTTCCTGTTCTTGAGAAGGTTCGCGATTTCTGAAATACTCTTGGGACCAGTTGACTCTGCTGATTCAGAACTAGTATCGGCAGTATTTTCCTGTCCTTCACTTGTAGTTTCCGTAACCTTAGCCTTATCATTTACAGAACTATCTATTGATTTAGTCTGCAGCTTTGCTAGTTGTGCCATCGATGCTGCGGGCTCTGTTTCTTTAATAAAAGTTCTCTTCTTGGATGCCTTTGCTACGTTCTTAGCAATTAACTCATCAACATCAATCTTATCCATATATTTATTTACAAAGAATTGCTGAGTGATAGCATATACACTTGTTGCAATCCAGTAGATACCAATACCGGTAGGCAGGGTAACGCAGAAGAATCCTGACATAATTGGCATTACAACATTCATAGATTTCATTGCATTCGCAGAAGGATCAGCATTCGCTGTCTTATTCTTGATTTCTAGCTGTTTACCTTGTACAAACTGCAATACCATAGCTAGGATTGGAACAAGAATTCCGGGGAATGCCCAACCTGGCTTCTCAGAAATATTTAGACCTAAGAAGTTATTTACATGAGCTATATTTGTATAGGACGATTGAATTACATCTTTCATAGCAGGAATTGCTGATGTTAATGCATCCCACTGTGTCTTTTGGAATTTAGCCAATGCATCAATTACAAAATTAACCGTGCTAAAGTCATTCGAGCTTGAAAGTCTCATCGTCTTGGTAGCGGTTACAATTCCTTTGATAATATCCTGAAAACCGCTCGTATTCATAACTCCGGTTGCAACGGGTTCGTATAAGTCCTTAACCGATGTAACATAAGCAGGGATATTGTTAATTACGGAATATAATGCAAACATAATAGGCAATGTGATCAGTAACGGTAGACATCCGCTAGTCGGATTAGCACCGTATTTCTGATATAATGCCTGTGATTCTTCTTGTTGCTTTCTTAAAGAAACTTCATCCTTCTTACCCTTATATTTTGCTTGAATCTTCTGCAATTCCGGGTTCATTCTGGAAGAGAGCTTCGTAAATTTCTGTTGTTTGATTGTTAAAGGTAGCATTAAAGTTCTTACGATAAATGTAAAAAAGATAATCGATAACGCGATATTTTGAATGCCGAATAAATGAAAGAATTCATAGATTGCATTCATAATCATGCCTAATACATAAGCGATTGGTCCTAATACACCACCGCTTGCCGTTAATAATGTAACCACCAATTATTTTTCCTCCTTAGAGCTGCATTCCTGTTGACACCGATAGATTACGGAACCGGGTCATATCCACCCTTATGAAAGGGATGGCAACGTAGTACACGTCTCACAGCTAAATATGTTCCCTTGAAGACTCCATACTTTTCCAATGCTTCCATTGCATACGAAGAGCAGGTAGGTGTATAAATACAACTAGGCGTTCTCTTAAGAGGAGATATATATTTCCGATAAAGCTTTATCATAAATATAAATAAGTTCCTAATAATCACTTCTATACCCCTACTACATTTCTTCTATATCCGATCAGATGTTACTTGTTCTTTCCCAATTTTATGGAGTTTCATCAGGTGTAACAATGCGCTTTCAATCTCAATGTAATCTTTTCCTCTGGCACCCACCCTGGCCACAACGACAATGTCTAGTCCGTTCATAAAGCTATCCTCGGATAATCGATAGCTCTCTCTGATCAATCTGGTTGTTCTGTGTCTAATTACACTATTGCCAACTTTTTTACTTACTGATATTCCAATTCGATTATATGTTGTATCATTTCTTCTGACATACATGATCAAATATTTATTCGCGTATGACTTCCCGGTACGATATATTTCACGATAATCTTCATTTCTTTTTATTGTTTCTGTATGCTTCATTATGATTGATACCTTTGCTCAATGATCATTAACGATAGAAAGTACGCAGAGCGAACTTTCTATTGTTATGAATTATACCTTTTGCGGTAACGAATTACCGCATAAAGTATAAAAAGGTTCATAGAAGAAAAGGTCACAAAATTGCGACCTATGCAGACAATTGCTTTCTTCCTTTTGCTCTTCTAGCAGATAATACCTTTCTGCCACTAGCGGTTGCCATTCTTTGTCTGAAACCATGTACCTTTGAATGGGATCTCTTTTTCGGTTGGAATGTCATCTTCATTGCTCTGCACCTCCTTCTAACTGCACCGTGCTTTTATGCTTAGCGAATTTTATCTTGTTTAATGTTCATAATAGGGACTTGTCTACACAATCCGCTAATTATGCTATTTTGGAATATCACGTCTATTATATTCGCAATGCCTTGTTACGTCAAGTAAATATTTTGCTTTTGAGGTCAATTTCGTTTTGTGGATAACTTAATTTCTTCCTTATTAATATATAAACTTGTTGATAATAACGATTGGGTTGTGGATAAACTGTTATTTTCTTTTTCTATTTTTATGTTGAATCCTTGATTCTATTCACATTTTTAAGATGTTATTAATGTTTAAATTAATATCCATCCCTTCCACAATTGGATGAATCATAAAGAAAGGCATATTAACCATTGAAAATTTAGTAATTTTGTTATACTATATATCTATGTGAGTATTGATGGAGGCAACAATGAAGAATTTAATTCAATCCAAATGGGACGACATTTTGAAATATTTACGATCAGAATATGGGGTAACGGATGTATCTTATAATACCTGGTTGAAACCACTTAAGGTTTATGATGTAGTTGATCATGTTATCACTATTTTGATTAACGACGAACGCATTGGACCTCCAAGCATTAACGTAATCCGTAATAAATATGAATTATTATTAAAGGTAGCAATTGAAGAAATCATGAACGAACCCTTTGAGATTCGTTTTATTCTTCAAAGTCAGATAGATTTGATGGAAAAGGCGCCGGATCCGGTACCTGCTAAGAAGAAAAACAACGGTTCTATTTTTCTTAATGCCAGATATACCTTCGACACCTTTGTCGTAGGTGGAAATAATGAATTTGCAAGAGCAGCTGCTTTAGCTGTAGCAGAGAATCCGGGTGAAATATATAACCCGCTTTTTATTTATGGTGGCGTAGGTCTTGGCAAAACACATCTTATGCATTCGATTGCTCATTTCGTTTTGGATCAAAATCCGGATACGAAGGTTCTTTATGTTACCAGTGAGAAGTTCACGAATGAGTTAATTGACGCTATTCAGAAGAATACTACAAACCAATTTCGGGACAAGTATCGTTCCATTGATATTCTCCTAATCGATGATATTCAATTTATCATAGGTAAGGAACGAACTCAGGAAGAGTTTTTCCATACTTTTAATACTTTGCATGAATCAAAAAAACAGATTATTATCTCCAGTGATCGCCCTCCGAAAGAGATGCTTACTTTAGAGGACAGGCTTCGCTCTCGTTTTGAGCATGGTCTTCTTGCAGATATTCAATCTCCGGATTATGAGACCAGGATGGCTATTTTACGTAAAAAGGAAGAACTTGATGGATTGAGAATTGATGAAGAGGTTCTCCGATATATAGCAACCAATATTAAATCTAACATTCGAGAATTGGAAGGCGCATTAACTAAGATAGTAGCATTCTCCAGATTGAAGAAAAGAGAATTGAATCTTCTTCTTGCAGAGGAAGCGCTGCAGGATATTATCTCACCCAATGAGAAGAAGATTATTACAGTTGAATATATTGTTGAGGTTGTAGCAGAACACTATAATCTCACGCCAGCTGAAATCTATTCTAAGGATAAGAGTAGAAATATATCTTATCCAAGACAGATTGTAATGTATCTCTGTAGGAAACTGACTGACTTATCCGTAACAGAAATAGGAAAGAGCCTTGGTAACCGTGATCATTCTACTGTTCTTCATGGTTATGATAAAGTAGCGGGGGATATTGGGGGAGATACTTCCTTACATAATACAATTGATGTATTGATTAAAAAGATTAATCCAGAGTAAAATTTTCCATTTAATTGAGATACTTCCTATATATATGTAATTCAATCCGTATAATTTATTTGTTGTTGATACGAGGTTGATAGAAAGTTGATAGGCAGTTGATACTCTGTTTGTAAAGTATTTTACATTATTTGTATTATGTTTTTATTATGAATATCCACAGGTTATAAGTATAGAATCTTGCCCCTTTATCAATGGCTGAAAGACCTGATTCTTAATGATGAATCGGGGATATCAACAAATTCACACCCCTTATGAATAAGATTACTAAGAATCTTTAATATATTTCTATAAATGCATGCGAAGGGAGATTATACACATATGAAAATCCAATGTCAGAAAGCGGATCTTTTAAATGGTGTTAATATTGTATTAAAGGCGGTACCGGTAAAATCAACAATGCCTATTTTAGAATGTCTGATTATAGAAGCGACGGATGATGGTATTAAATTAATTGCAAACGACATGGAGCTTGGTATCGAGACAATCGTAAAAGGTAATGTATTAGAGAATGGTGTCGTTGCTCTGAATGCAAAAGTATTCTCTGAAATTGTGAGAAGACTTCCGGAAAACGAAGTAAGTATAACAACAGACAATAACTATATGACAGAAATTATTTGTGAGAAAGCAAAGTTCTCTATCTCAGGAAGATCCGGTGAGGAGTTTCCCAGTCTACCAAAGATTGAAAAAGAGAATGCAGTTGTATTATCACAATTTACTTTGAAAGAAATTATCAGACAAACAGTATTTTCTATTTCAGACAATGAGAGTAATAAGATTATGACAGGTGAGTTATTTGAAATTAAAGATAATGAGCTAAGAGTAATCTCATTGGATGGACATAGAATCTCTATTCGCAAGATTTTTATGAAGGACTCTTATGAGAATAGAAAGGTAATTGTTCCCGGTAAGACGTTAAATGAAATCAGCAAGATTCTATCTGGTGAAGTTTCTTCTATGGTCAATATTTTCTTTACTGAGAAGCATGCATTATTTGAATTTGATAATACCGTTGTATTAACCAGATTAATTGAGGGAGAGTATTATAGAATTGATCAGATGCTTTCCAGTGATTATGAGACAAAGGTTACAATTAACAAGAAGGAACTTCAAAACTGTATCGAAAGAGCGTCGTTGTTAATCAGAGAGACAGATAAGAAGCCAATTATTATTGATATCAAGAATAATAATTTTGAGTTAAAGATTAATACTGCAATCGGTTCAATGAATGAAGAGATTGATATAACGCTGGAAGGCAAGGATATTGTAATTGGGTTTAATCCAAAATTCTTGCTTGATGCTTTGCGTGTTATCGATGATGAGTCTGTTGATATATATTTAATTAACGCAAAAGCACCTTGTTTCCTACGCGATAAGGATCAGTCTTATATTTATCTTATTCTACCGGTTAATATTAATGTTATGGCATAGAGGATGTCTTTCGTCTAGAAGGGATGTTAAGAATGCATCAAATTAAACTAAGAGAAGAATATATTAAGCTTGGGCAGGCGCTAAAAGCAGCCGGTCTTGTTGACTCCGGTGTTGTGGCAAAAGAAGAGATACTGGATGGTAAGGTTAAAGTAAATGGTGCTGTTGAAGTACAACGGGGCAAGAAACTCCATGAGGGTGACCTGGTTGATTATCATGGCGAACAGATTCAAATTGTAAAATAGTAAAAAAGAATCATACAAACTAAGTTTGTAATATTAGTTTGTATGAAATATTTTTATGCCTACAGAAATAAATAATTGTTTAAGAAAGAATTACTTGGTGCATATATGATTGTTAAGTCCCTTGAATTAAAAGATTATAGAAACTATAATAATCTAAGCATGCAATTTCATAATGGTACCAATATTTTATACGGAGAAAATGCCCAAGGGAAGACGAATATACTTGAGGCTATTTATCTGTGTGGGACAACCAAATCCCATCGTGGCAGCAAAGATAAAGAAATTATCATGTTTCAGGAAGAAGAATCCCATGTCCGAATTATTCTCGAGAAGAATCAGATTCCCCATAGAATTGATTTACATCTAAAGAAGAATAAAGCGAAGGGGGTTGCCATTGATGGTATCCCAATCAAGAGACAGGGTGATTTATTCGGTATGCTTAACCTTGTGTTTTTTTCGCCGGAGGATCTTTATATTATTAAAAGTGGACCTTCTGAGAGAAGAAGATTTCTTGATTTGGAATTATGTCAATTGAACAAAATTTATTTGAATAATTTGACTAGTTATAACAAAGTTCTTGTCCAAAGGAACAATTTATTAAAGCAGATTAGTAATAACAGGAATTTATTGGATACACTTTATGTATGGGATGAAAAGTTAATGGAGTATGGTAGAAAAATCATAGAAGCCAGATATGATTTTATACTTCGTTTGAATGAACTGGTTGGAGAGATACATAAAAGACTTACCGGTGGAAAAGAAGAATTGATTCTTCAGTATGAGCCTAATGTGAAGGCACAGGACTTTGAGGATAAAATAAAAAAATCCAGGGAGAAGGATTTATATTTAAAAATGACTCATGTAGGTCCTCATCGAGATGATTTGAGTTTTTTACTCGGAACGGTTGATATCCGTAAATACGGTTCACAGGGTCAGCAAAGAACAGCAGCACTCTCCTGCAAGCTAGCTGAAATAGACTTAGTAAAGTCGGTAATCAAAGAAAATCCAATTTTATTATTGGATGATGTGTTGTCTGAATTAGATCGACAGCGCCAGACTCACCTACTCAACAGTATCGGTGATATACAGACCATAATCACCTGTACCGGACTTGAAGAATTTATCAGTAATCGTTTTGAATATAATAAGATTTTTCACGTTATTGAAGGAACAGTATCAAGCGAGAACTAGATAATACGATAAATCGTTTCACTTGTCATGAATTAAAGAAGAATCTTCTGAAACTTCTTAAGATAATTTAACTTTATATAATTATACTTTACTCCTCCGGTCCTTAGATAAATTGCAGAGATCGGGAGTAGATTATTAATACGGAGGTGAAATCCTCCAAAAAACTGGAGGAAAAATCATGGGTAACGAATACGGCGCAGATCAAATTCAAATATTAGAGGGGCTTGAAGCAGTAAGAAAAAGACCTGGTATGTACATCGGCTCCACGTCCTCCAAGGGTTTACATCACTTGGTTTATGAAATTGTCGATAATGCAGTGGATGAGGCACTTGCCGGATACTGCGATACCATTGATGTAACAATTAATGAAGATAATTCTATTACGGTAATTGATAACGGAAGAGGAATCCCGGTTGGAATCAATCAAAAGAAGGGAATCTCCTCAGTTGAAGTAGTATTTACTATTCTGCATGCCGGTGGTAAGTTTGGCGGTGGGGGATATAAAGTATCAGGTGGACTCCATGGAGTTGGTGCGTCCGTAGTAAATGCACTTTCCGAATGGTTAACCGTTGAAATATGTTTAGAAGGTAAGAAATATTTCCAGAGATATGAGAGAGGTAAGGCATGCGGAAGACTGGAAGAAATCGGAGAATCCGATTGCAGAGGAACAACGGTAACCTTCTTACCCGACAAGGAAATATTCGAGGAAACCGTCTATGATTATGAAATATTAAAACAAAGACTTCGTGAGATGGCTTTTCTGACAAAGAATATTAAGATTATCCTTCGTGATAAGCGCGAGCCGGAGATCATAGAAAGAGAATTTCATTATGCCGGCGGTATCAAGGAATACGTTGAATACTTAAATCGCCATAAGGATCCGATCTATCAGGATATTATCTATTGTGAGGGTACCAAAGATGAGGTATATGTTGAGGTTGCACTTCAGCATAACAGTACCTATACCGAAGGTTGCTATAGCTTTGTAAATAATATAACCACTCCTGAAGGTGGAACCCATATGGCAGGATTTAAAAATGCCATTACGAAAACCTTTAATGATTATGCCCGTTCTATGAAGTATCTGAAAGATAGTGATCAAAATCTATCAGGTGAAGATATTCGAGAGGGATTAACGGCAATTATCAGCATAAAGATCGCGGATCCTCAGTTTGAGGGGCAGACCAAGCAGAAACTTGGTAATTCCGAAGCAAGAGGTGCGGTGGATAGTATTGTCAGTGAGCAATTGACTTATTTCCTCGAGCAAAATCCTCAGGTTGCGAAGATGATCTGTGAAAAGAGTGTCTTAGCACAGAGAGCAAGGGATGCTGCCAGAAAAGCAAGAGATCTGACTAGAAGAAAGACAGCGTTGGAAGGAATGAGCTTACCGGGTAAATTAGCAGATTGTTCCGATAAGGATCCTTCAAAATGCGAAATTTATATTGTTGAGGGTGATTCTGCGGGTGGTTCCGCGAAAACAGCTCGTACCAGAGCGACCCAAGCAATCCTGCCGTTAAGAGGTAAGATTCTGAATGTTGAAAAATCAAGATTAGATAAAATATTAGTCAATAATGAGATTAGGGCTATGATTACAGCCTTTGGTACCGGTATATCCGATGATTTTGATATCTCGAGGCTGCGTTATCATAAGATTATCATTATGACAGATGCAGACGTAGATGGTGCTCATATCAGTACTTTATTATTGACGTTCTTTTACCGTTTTATGCCAGAGCTAATAAAGCAAGGATATGTATACCTGGCACAGCCTCCTCTATACAAGGTTGAGAAAAATAAGTTTGTAAAATATGCTTACAGCGATGACGAATTGAATGCAATTTTGTCAGAGATAGGCAGGGATTCTAACAACAAGATTCAACGATACAAAGGTCTTGGAGAGATGGATGCAGAGCAATTATGGGATACCACAATGGATCCGGAGAAGAGAATCCTGCTTCGTGTCAGCATGGATGAGGAAGAATCTTCCGAAATCGACGTTACTTTTACCACATTAATGGGTGATAAGGTAGAACCAAGAAGAGAATTCATCGAAGCAAATGCAAAATATGTAAAGAATCTTGATATATAAACAGCTTTTACTTATAACGATTTTTGTAAGAGCTGATAAAGCAGGCAAGAAGGAGCAGTAATATGTTTCTCTTGTTATGAATAACGGAGGAATAACAATGGATGAGAATATCTTCGACAAGGTGCATGACGTCGATTTGAAAAAGACGATGGAAACCTCTTATATAGAGTATGCCATGTCAGTTATCGCAGCACGCGCCCTGCCCGATGTCAGGGATGGTTTAAAGCCGGTACAAAGAAGAATTTTATATGCAATGATAGAGTTGAATAATGGTCCGGACAAGCCACATCGTAAATGTGCGCGTATTGTCGGTGATACCATGGGTAAGTACCATCCTCACGGAGACAGTTCAATTTACGAGGCATTGGTAAAATTAGCACAGGATTTCTCAACTAGATATCCTCTGATTGATGGCCATGGTAACTTTGGTTCTGTCGATGGAGACGGTGCTGCTGCGATGCGTTATACCGAAGCACGTTTAAGCAAAATTTCTATGGAAATGTTGTCTGACATCAATAAGGATACCGTTGATTTCGCACCGAACTTTGATGAGACGGAGAAGGAACCGCTTGTATTGCCGTCCAGATATCCGAACTTGTTGGTAAATGGTACCTCCGGTATTGCCGTAGGTATGGCAACAAATATACCACCTCATAATCTTCGTGAGGTTATTAATGGTGTATTAAAAATCATTGATAATCATATTGAAGAAGATAGAGAAACGGACATCGACGAATTACTGCAGATTATTAAAGGACCTGATTTCCCGACCGGAGCAGAGATTCTTGGTGTTGCCGGTATAGAAGAGGCTTATCGTACAGGTAGAGGTAAGATTCGTGTTCGTGCCGTCACTGAGATTGAGCCGATGCAAAACGGCAAGAATCGTATTGTTGTTACGGAATTACCTTACATGGTAAATAAAGCTCGTTTGATTGAGAAAATTGCTGAGCTGGTAAAAGAAAAGAAAATCGATGGAATTACAGAACTTCGTGATGAATCGGATCGTACCGGTATGAGAATTTCCATTGAGCTTAGACGTGATGTCAATGCCAATGTAATGTTAAACCAATTATACAAACACACTCAGTTACAGGATACCTTTGGTGTAATCTTACTGGCGCTAGTAAATAATGAGCCAAGAATTCTGAATATCTATCAGATGTTGGATTATTATTTAAAACACCAGAAGGAAGTAATCACAAGACGTACGATTTATGATTTAAATAAAGCAGAAGAAAGAGCACATATCTTAAAGGGCTTATTAATTGCGCTGGATAATATCGATGAAGTAATCCGAATCATACGTGCTTCAGCCAATGGTAGTGCAGCAAAAGAGAAATTAATTGAGCGTTTCGGTCTGACAGATGTACAGGCTCAAGCGATCATTGATATGAGACTTCGTGCGTTGACCGGTTTGGAAAGAGAAAGACTGGAGGCGGAATTTGCAGAGCTCATGATTAAAATTGCTGAATATCAGGCAATTCTCGCAGATGAGAAGAGATTACTTGGTGTTATCAAAGAAGAGATCACATTAATCCGTGATAAATACGGCGACGACAGAAGAACGAAGATTGGTTTTGATGAATTTGATATCTCTATGGAAGATCTGATTCCAAATGAAAATACCGTAATCGCTATGACAAAACTGGGTTACATTAAGAGAATGACGGTAGATAATTTCAAGAGTCAGCATCGTGGAGGTAAAGGTATTAAAGGAATGCAGACTATCGAGGAAGATTTTATCGAAGATCTGCTGATGACAACAAATCATCACTACATTATGTTCTTCACAAACAAAGGCAGGGTGTATCGTCTGAAGGCATATGAGATACCGGAAGCAAGCAGAACGGCGAGAGGAACAGCTATCGTTAACCTTCTTCAGCTCTTACCGGAGGAACGGATTACTGCAATTATACCGCTTAAGGAGTATAAGAATGACCGCTTCTTATTCATGGCAACCAAAAATGGTATCGTTAAGAAGACACCGATCCGTGATTATGAACACATCAGAAAATCCGGTTTGCAGGCCATTAATCTAAGAGAAGAGGATGAATTGATCGAAGTTAAGTCGACAAATCATCTCAAGGATATCATCCTTGTAACGAAAAACGGCATGTGTATTCGTTTCAACGAAAGAGATGTAAGACCTACAGGAAGAACCTCCATGGGTGTTATTGGTATGACACTGAATGAAGAAGATGAAATTGTAGGAATGCAGCTTCATACCCAGGGTCAGTACCTTTTATTTGTATCTGAGAATGGACTTGGTAAACGTACGGAAATGGATGAGTTCAGTGTTCAACGTCGTGGTGGCAAGGGTGTTAAATGCTATAAAATTACCGAGAAAACCGGTGATGTAATAGGCGTTAAGGCAGTCAATGATGAAAATGAAGTAATGCTGATTACAAATGAAGGCATCATTATCCGGATCGAAGTAAAAGATATCTCAGTTCTTGGAAGAATTACTTCCGGTGTTAAGCTAATGGATGTTGATGTTGATATGAATATTAAGGTTGCTAATCTGACGAAGGTGAGAGAGAGCACAGCAGCGACGGAAGACGAACTGATTAAAAAACTGGAAAGTGAACTGGAGGAAGAAAACCTGGTGGTAGATACCAGTGAATTCTCAGATGAAGAATTATACCCGGAAGAAGAGGAAGATTCTAAGGATAATGAATTAGATGAGAGCGAGATCCAGAATGAGAACGATTAGTACAGATATAATTATCCAAAACATAAAAGAGATGTGCATCGAAGCCAACTATAAGTTGGCTTCTGATGTAGAAGAGAGAGTTCGTGGCGCAAAATTATCAGAAGAAAGCATCTTAGGAAAACAGATTCTCGGACAGCTGAGTGAGAATCTTGATATTGCAGTTTCTGATAATATCCCAATATGCCAGGATACCGGAATGGCAATCATCTTTGTAAAGATTGGCCAAGAGGTTCATATCGAGGGTGTGAATCTGGAAGACGCCATAAATGAAGGAATACGACAAGGCTATGAGGAAGGATATCTTCGTAAATCGGTCGTTTCTGATCCTTTAATTCGTCTGAATACCAAGGATAATACCCCGGGTATCATTCATTATGAGATTGTTCCGGGTGACCGCCTGGAATTGACGGTCGCGCCAAAAGGCTTTGGAAGTGAAAATATGAGCAGGATCTATATGCTGAAACCCTCAGACGGAGTGAATGGAGTAAAACAAGCAGTGCTGGAGACAGTAAAGCTTGCCGGTCCGAATGCATGTCCGCCCATCGTTGTTGGTGTCGGAATCGGTGGAAGCTTTGAGAAAAGTGCACTTCTTTCTAAGAAAGCATTAACAAGAAATATGAATCAACCTTCGCCCAAGGAGCATATCCGTAAACTGGAAGAGGAATTATTAGTTGAGATCAATCAACTTGGAATCGGACCCGGAGGACTTGGCGGTAAGATTACGGCCTTAGGAGTAAATATTGAGACTTATCCAACCCATATTGCAGGATTACCGGTGGCGATTAACATCTGTTGTCATGTAAACAGACATGTGAACCGGATATTGTAAACAGTTATTTGAATGAATTGTATTTCATTAGGTTATACTAAATAAAGTCTTTGGTTGCTCCAATACGGATAAGCTGATATTAATTACGAAGGAGAACAGGAATGGACAGATATATTACTACGCCATTGACAATACAGAAGGTAGAAGAGCTTCAGGCGGGAGATTATGTTTATATAACAGGCACAATTTTCACAGCCAGAGATGCTGCTCATCAACGGATGTATGAGAGCATGTTGCAGGGCGGAGAGATACCGATTGAGCTTCAGGATAATATTATCTATTATCTTGGACCAACTCCGGAGCGGGAAGGTCAGGTAATTGGATCTGCCGGTCCGACAACCAGCAGTCGTATGGATAAGTATACTCCAATGCTTTTGGAGCAGGGCTTGAAGGGTATGATTGGCAAGGGCAAAAGAAATAATGAGGTCATAGCCTCCATGGTGAAAAATAAAGCTGTCTATTTTGCAGCAGTTGGCGGGGCAGGGGCTTTACTATCGAAGAAGATCAAAGAGAGTAAAGTGATCGCCTATGATGATTTAGGAACGGAAGCGATTCGTGAATTATATGTAGAAGAGTTTCCGGTTATCGTCGTAGTTGATAGCCAAGGTAATAATTTATATGAAATAGTGATGCAAAAATGTTGACAAAGGCGAGGTCATTTGTTATACTAGGTTTTGCTTCTGTGAGAAATTGCAGGAAAATTTAATAGAACTTCAATAAGTTCGGATCTGGAGAAATACTCAAGAGGCCGAAGAGGCGCCCCTGCTAAGGGTGTAGGTCGGGTAACCGGCGCGAGGGTTCAAATCCCTCTTTCTCCGTACTTAAAAAGCGTACCTGATGGTACGCTTTTTTGTTATAATAAAAATAAATAAAAAACCCTATTGACTCTTGGGTTACCCAAGGGATTATGATCTTTATAGACGACAGGGGTGCACACCTGTAAGCCTGAAGAAGGAGGAGAATTATGTTTCGCATCGGTGAATTTTCAAAGCTTTGCGGTTTAACCATTGATACCCTATACCACTATGAGAAAATGAAACTTCTGGAACCGGCAGTGATCGATAAGTTCAGTAACTACCGCTATTACGATGCAGGTCAGCTGGTAACCGTGAATAAGATCATGGCGCTGAAGGATGCCAGCTTCTCATTGGAGGAAATAGCTGAAGTATTGAATCAAAAACTCCCGTTGCCTTCTCTAATCCATCTGCTGGAGAATAAGTCTCTGACTATGGAAGAGGAACTTCTTAAGGAAATGAACAGGCTGGATCGTCTCCGTACCAATATTTTTCTGATTAAGAATGGAGGCATACCCCAAATGAATGAAATAACAATAAAAAGTATTGAGCCCATACGAGTGGCATCGATACGCAGAATTATTCCAAGCAGCCGATTTGATGAAGAACTAACCGATATGTGGACACAGGTAAATGAATACATTGACCGGATGAACGGAAAACGAACCGTACCATGTATGATGTTATATCATATTGGTTGGGCAGATATGGATTCTACTTCTATGCTGGAGGTTGAAGTAGTTGAACCGATTACAAAAAGCTTCCCGGGTAATGAGGAGATAAAGGTATACGAACTTCCTACCATAGACAGGATGGTTTGTATTGTCCATAAAGGTCCATTTTCAACCAT
>JAGFXQ010000119.1 GCA_017861355.1 Bacillota bacterium | reverse complement strand
GAATTCATTCAATATGAAAGCCGTCATAAACGAAGATTGGCTCTTAAGGCTGGAATTACCGGTCTGTGGCAGGTAAGTGGCAGAAATGACATTAATGACTTTGAAGATGTTGTCCGGTTGGACTTAGAGTATATCGACAAATGGTCAATCCGAATGGATATCAAGATACTTCTTAAAACTATCGGCGTTGTATTGCTGGGGAGAGGCTCTAGATAAAAGGAATGAAGAGCAATAATATTTGCTAGAAATTGAATAATAATCCAGTAATCAGGTAAGACTGATTTAGCATAGGAATAAGACTAATCGGAGGGATTGCTGGATGAAAAGAAGAATGATATTAACGATATTAATGACCACATGGATCGTATTGATGAGCTCAGTTCAAGCCTTTGCTATAACCGGTTTATCGGCAGCAGAGAGCAGAATTATCGAGAAAATAAAGGTCGGTGCTGAGATAAACGGGGTGGCCCGTACTATTCCGGCGGCATATCTTAATCAAGTGGAAAATGAGCTGATTAAAAATAAAGTAGATATCACGGACGAACAGGCAGAGATAATCCTCGGGAAGATTGAAGAAGCTCAGGATATATTGAAAACACTGAGTATAAAGGATCTTAACGATATCAGTAATACAGAGGCGGTTCTTCGATTATTGACACTAATTGATGAGGCAGCATCCGCTGCTAAATATAAAGTATCGATTAATCTTGCCAAGATGAGTGTTAATGTGATTAACCCGGAAGGGGAAATGATCTTTTTTGCCTCGAATACGATTAATCAGACCGGATCCGATTTGTCCGGGTGGTTGCCTTTATGTGCGTCCATGCTTACCGTACTCCTCGGTGTTCTAATAATCACATTCAGATTGAAACCAATCAAAAGAGTGACCGGTAAAGAGAGCGAAGGAAGCAGCTATGAGATATAAGCTATTACGAATCATGGCTTATTTCGTGATGCCATTTCTCTATATGCTTCTGGGATATACATTAATCTATATTGCCGTATTGCCCGCAATTACATCGATTTCGTCCGTAATGAAGGTGTTAACCACGGCAGATGAGCCGGAGATTCGTCAGAATATTAAGACAATATACAGCCCCGGCGAGAAAGAAACAGTATCATTACAGAAGAGCAATCCGCAAGAAGAGGTTATTGAACCAAGGATCATAACACCGGAGAAACAAGAGAAAACTCCGGAGCAGGTTAGCATAGCAGAACTTCAATTCCCTGATCTGGGGATGCAGTACGCGGTGCTATCCTGCGATCAGATACAATTAGAGGTACCGGTCTATTGGGGAGATTCCAAAGAGATATTGGAGGTCGGAGTTGGTCAATATGTCGGAAGCTTCTTACCCGGTTTTAAACGTTCGATCTTAATATCAGGTCACAATAATTCTTACTTTAATCCTCTACAATTCATAGAAACCGGCGATATACTGGTCTGCGATACGAACTACGGTCAGTATGAATATGCAGTTACCACAGTGACTGTAATGAAGGCAAAAGATGCTGCCGCATCGCTCGATGGGATGTTATCCATCAAGAAAGAAAAACTGATCCTTTATACCTGCTATCCGTTTGATACACTACCGGTGAATAAAGAGAATCGGCTGTTTGTATTTGCGGACAAGATATCAGGACCGGAAGTTCAATAGGTGATAATATGGAAGAAAATAAAAAGAATATAAATATTAAGATAAGAAAAACCACGAGACGTCATATCAGTGATTTTCTGAGTGTTCTATTATCATTTCTTTTATCTATGGTATTAGTCGGCCTGTCATTATTGATGGTGCTGCAGTATTACTGCTTTCAAGAGAACGCAATTCTGCGAGCCCTTTCTTCCTCCAATTATTATAAGAATAGCTATACAGAACTTGTGAACCGAGTGACGACGGCAACCTTACCCACCGGTCTGCCAATCGAGTTATTACAGGAGGTATTCCGACAGGATGAGCTGGAGGAGGATACCGTCGCCTATATTGAAGCGTTGTTTCATGATAAGGGATATCTACAGGATGACGTGAAAATAAAGACTAAATTGAAGGCTTCCATCGATGCTTTCCTTGATCGGCAAGATGGTATTGAAGGGATACAATTGGATAAACGAATTAATGAATATATTGACTTGCTTCTGATAGAATATAAAAAGGCGGTAAGATTGCCCTTATTGGATTACTTCATGAAAATACGAAAGGAGTATCAGATAATCCATTTCTTGGGTATGTCATTCTGTGTTAGTATGATTGTGTTGATCATAATCATTCTGCTAAAATTGAATGGTTGGCTTCATCGCTCCTTGCGTTATATCGCGTATAGTACTTTAGCATCGGCTTTGATGCTGGGGGTTGTTCCGATTCTCCTGCTGATGAGCAAGAGTTATAACAGATTGCACCTATCTCCTGAGGTTTTTAATGGTTTTATTACTCGCTATATCGTTGATATCGCAGGTGCGATTCTTAAGATGAGTGCGGGTTATGCAATCTTATCAATCGTGATTATTCTAACCGGCAAGGGCATAAAAGCAAACCTGATAAAATTTTACAAATTATCGAAAGGGTAAGGTTTAAAGTATGTCAAAATTAATGTCAAGCTACCAGATTAAGAATATGGAATTGAAAAATAGAATTATGATGGCTCCGATGTGTATGTTCTGTGCAGGAGAAGATGGACTAGCAACAGAATGGCATCTGATTCACTATGCAACCAGGGCGGTAGGTCAAGTTGGTTTAATTATGATGGAAGCGACCGGCGTAGAGAGCAGAGGCCGCATCTCAAGCCGTGATCTTGGATTATGGAGAGATGAACAGATTGAGGGACTCGGTAAGATTGTAAAAGCATGCCATGAAAATGGAGCAAAGGTTGGCGTACAGTTAGCCCATGCCGGAAGGAAATCAGAGGTGTTGACTGAGCCTTCCATAGCACCTAGCCCAATTAGGTTCAGTGACACTTATCGAACCCCGTTGGAGATGACGACCAAAGAAATCGAAGAAGTGAAGCATGCTTTTCGTGATGCTGCGGGGAGAGCGGATCAAGCCGGCTATGATGTGATTGAACTTCATGCTGCACATGGATATTTGATCAGTGAGTTTCTATCCCCATTGACGAATCAAAGAACGGATGAATACGGTGGCTCACTGGAGAACAGAGCCCTATTCTTAAGGGAAGTTCTTCGGGAAGTGAAAACGGTATGGCCGGCTTCAAAACCGATTATTGTGAGAGTATCTACCGAGGATTATGAAGAGGGTGGTAATCACCCGGAGGATTTGGCTCAGATCATGAAACTACTTAAGGGGGAAGGCATTGATCTGGTTAATGTAAGCAGTGGAGGAGTTGTAAACGTTTCACCCAAGGCCTATCCCGGATATCAGGTGAAGTTTGCAGAAGTTATCAAAGAAGTAGCATCCATACCGGTAATTGCCGGTGGACTGATCGGGTCTTCTCAGTTGGCGGAGGAAATCCTCCATAATGATCGAGCAGATCTTATCTTTGTAGGAAGAGAATTACTTCGCAATCCATATTGGACTCTTCAGGCTGCACACGAATTAAGAGACGAGTTGTTGTGGCCGGCTCAGTATGAGAGATCAAGGAATTAACTCTTCTGCTTTGGATGGGTTGCTAGTGTAGATTTCTATGCCTTTAACGATGTAGTGGAAGCAGTCGGAGGGATTAAGCGAGAACTATTCAATGTATAAAAACAGATTGTGTATTGACAATCCGTAAATAGTAATATATAGTAAAACAAAAGCAGCGAGGCGTAGGCCTCGCTGCTTTTGTTTTATTAAGTCAAGGATATAAGAGGAGGAAATTATAATGTGGAACAGAGCGAAAAACACTGATATATTAGTAAGGGAAGCATCTGGAATTATTGAAAATACTCATCAACTGGTTAAGGGTAACCTAGATATTAATATCGATTCAACAGATTATTCATTGCTCAAAGAGTTGGCAGAAGATGTGGATCAAATTAGCAAAACCTTTCATGATTACATTGGTGAAATATCACACATACTGTCGCACCTCTCAGCCGGTAACATGACGGTCAGCTTTACGAAGGATCTTCAGTACCAGGGTGATTTTCTTCCGATTCAAAATGCATTGCACAAAATTCGGCATTCACTTAGGGGCTCGTTCGAGGAAATCAATCAGTTATCAGCACAGATGGATCGGCTTAGCAGTCGTGTAGATTCAAGTGCGTCACTAATTGCAGATAATTCATCAAAGCAGGCGGAGCTGATCAGTAATCTAACTGACACAATCTACCAGATCGCTGATCAAACGGTTGCAAATGCTTCAGATGCTGAGACTGCATCAAAGCAGATTCTGGAGATACAACAGGACGCCAAGTACGGAAAGGATCATATGGATCAGATGTTGATTTCCATACAGAAGGTACAATCCTCCTCTCGTGACATTTCCCATATAATAGACATTATTAACGGACTGGCTTCACAGACGAAGCTACTTGCTTTGAATGCCTCCATAGAAGCAGCACGAGCTGGTGAGGCAGGATCAGGCTTTTCTGTTGTAGCAAGTGAGATTGGATTATTGGCTCAAAAGAGTGCGGAGGCTGTAAAACAGACGACATTACTGATTAGTAGTAGTATTTCTGCCGCAGAGATTACCGGTGGTATCGCAGAGAAGACAGCAGGTAGTCTCGAAGAGATTCTGCTATCCGTCAACAAAGCAACAAAGCTATGCACCGGTATTGCAGATGCGTCAAAGCAACAGGCGAAGGAGCTTCAAAACACATCACAGATCATAACGAATATCTCTGCAGCTGTTCAAAATAACGCTGCTTATGCAGGGGAAAACAGTTTAGTTTCCTCAGATATGTTAGGGGTATCGGTTGGACTTCGACAATTGATGACCAGATTTAAGCTTGAGAAGACATCACCGGAGAATGTAATGCAAAATGAATTACAGCCTCATCAGGAAGAGAAATTTTTAAAATTAATCAGGGGATTAACCGCTATGCCGGAGACAGCACAAATGGATGCAGCCTTAATCGCTTTTCTTCCGGAGCAGTCGGATTATGAATGTCTTTACATCATTGACAGCGAAGGTTACCAAATTAGTCATACCATAATGAATCCAGAAATAATTCTTATCAAAGAAGATGGTTTTAAGGCGGCAGAGCCGGGAGATTACCATGGAACAAAAGGGTATTATAGAAGGGCTATAAATAGCCCTGGACAATGGCACACCTCACATGAATACATCAGTACTGCGACCGGAGGCCTCTGCAAGACACTTTCCTATGCTTATCCGGGAGAGAATCAAAAAATTCGGGTTCTGTGTATTGATATAATATGTAGATTTTAACTGACAGTGAGGAATTGCATGTGTAATCATGTCAGTTCCTCATTTTTAATTCAAGTAATTACATTGAATTAACCACATAATTTGCTATAATAAAAATAGTGATGCAATAATTTTCATTGGAAGGATAGCTATTATGGGTAAGAATATTACGATGAAGGACGTTGCTGAGCAACTGGGTGTCAGCACGGTGACTGTATCAAAGGCGCTGTCTGACAGAGAAGGCGTCAGTGATGCGGTTCGAGAGACCATAAAACAAAAAGCGGAGGAGATGGGCTATCGCTATAATTTCTTGGGCAAGAGCATGAAGGAAGGCATGAATTATAATATCGGTATCCTGATTGCAGAGCAGTTTATGCACGAAAGTGCCTTCTATGCCAAGATGTATCAGACGATTGTTAAGGATCTTCTGGTATTTGATTTCTTTGGAATACTTGAGGTGGTGAGCGAGGAGGAGGAGAAGTCCGGAGGATTGCCTCATATTCTGCAAAATAGCAAAGTGGACGGAATTATTATTCTGGGTCAGATGCGCAGATGCTATCTAGAGAAGATCGCGGCATCCGATATCCCTTATATCTTTTTGGATTTTGCAGATGACTATTTTAAGGTGGACACCATCATCAGTGACAGCTTCTATGGCGCTTATGAGATTACAAACCACTTGATCCATATCGGACATAAAGACATTGGTTTTGTGGGTAATATCAATGCTACCTCCAGTATTATGGATCGATACATCGGGTACTACAAATCTCTGTTACAGAACAAACTCAAGATCCGGGAGGAATGGATTCTCAGTGATCGCGATGATCATGGTAAGTTTATGAAGATAAAGCTTCCGGAAATAATGCCGACAGCCTTTGTATGTAATTGTGATGAGGTGGCATACAGTTTCATTCTACAGTTGAAAAAAGTAGGGTACCGTATACCGGAGGATATCTCGGTGGTAGGCTATGATAATTATCTTTATGCTACCTTAAGCGATCCCCAGATTACTACAGTGGAGGTCAATGTGGAAGCCATGTCAGAAGCAGCGGTGAACTCCATTATGAAGAGAATTAAGCACCCCACGAAGGACTATGGCAGAAAGGTGATTAGCGGAAGAATTGTGTACCGGGACTCGGTAAAAGCACCCGGTACAAGGGCACAGGAATCCAAGGGAAAGAAGAAATAAGGATTGACAAATGAATAACCTTAATCTAAAATAATAATTAAGTTAACGTTAACTTAACGGAAAGCGAGCCAATACAATGCAGAACATAATATTTTTAGAGCCAGTGTTTAAGACCATGATCTGGGGTGGTAACAAGTTACAGACGGAATTCGGATATTCTATACCGGGAGATAATACAGGGGAATGTTGGGCAATCAGTGCCCACAAGAACGGGGATTGCGAGATAAGAAACGGTGAATACCATGGCAAGACCTTAAGCTGGCTATGGGATAATCATAGAGAATTATTTGGCTATGCCTCCGGAGAGGTATTTCCTCTTCTGGTTAAGATTATTGATGCAAAGACGGATTTGAGTATTCAGGTCCATCCCGATGATACTTATGCCAAAGAACAGGAGAATGGTGCTCTTGGCAAGACAGAATGCTGGTATATTCTTGACTGCGATGAGGATGGCGAGATTGTCATCGGTCATAATGCCAAAGATAAGGAGCAGCTTGCGGATATGATTCATCAGAATAGATGGAAGGAGCTGATCCGCGTCTGTCCAATCAAGAAAGGTGATTTCTTTCAGATTGACCCGGGCACGGTACATGCGATTAAGAAGGGTACAATGATTCTCGAGACCCAGCAGAATAGTGATATCACCTACCGTCTCTATGATTACGATCGTTTGGATCATGGCAAGCCCAGAGAACTGCATATCGATAAGAGCATTGACGTTATCCGTTGTCCTCATATCGATTCAAAGACGAATGGAGTATCGTCTCAAAATGAGAATTGCGATATCGATGAATTGGTCAGCTGTGATTACTATACAGTTAAGCATGTTCAGCTGCATGGTGAGCAGGAGTTTTCGATGACAGAGAAATTCCTGAGTATCAGTGTAATCGGTGGCTGCGGCGAGATAGACGGAGTACCGTTGAAGAAAGGAGATCATTTTATTCTTCCGAACGGATACGGAACGTATTGCTTAAAGGGAGAGATGGAATTGATCCTGTCACATATATAAATGTAAAATGTTCAGCCTGTTACTTTAGGGAGGTTTTAGCGATGAGGGTAGATGAAATAAAAGAACATTTAAGTAAGGACTTAATTCCGTTTTGGAAGAGTCTGAAGGATGATGAGTTCGGCGGTTTCTATGGGGAGATAGATTTTGACCTGAACTTATCCAAAAGGGCAGACAAGGGAGGCATACTCAATAGCAGAATTCTTTGGTTTTTCTCAAATGCCTATCTTACTTTGCAGGATGAGACCTGTCTGAGTTATGCCAAGCATGCCTATGATTTTCTACGGAAAGTATTCCTGGATCAGGAAAATGGTGGTGTGTTCTGGTCAGTAACCTATGACGGTAAACCTGCAGATGACACAAAGCACACCTATAACCAAGCATTTGCCATCTACGGACTGGCTTCTTATTATGATGCTGCGGGGGATAAGGAAGCCCTGTCTCTGGCATATACTCTCATGGATAAGATAGAAGACAAATGCAGGGATAACATCGGGTACCTGGAAGCCTTTGACCGCTGCTTTCAGCCTGCGTCCAATGAGAAATTATCTGAGAACGGAGTCATGGCGAGCAGGACGATGAATACTCTGCTTCATGTATTAGAGGCATATACAGAGGTTTATCGTGTGGATAAGAACGCCATGGTTGCAGATAAGATGAGATGGATGCTCACAATCTTTGCCGATCAGATCTATAATCCTGCGAAGCGAAGGCTGGAGGTTTTCTTTGACTGGGACATGAATTCTTTGCTTGATCTGAATTCCTACGGACATGATATTGAGGCCTCCTGGTTGGTGGATCGTAGCGTGGAGATACTGAAGGATCCGGTGTATCTGGCAAGGATTGCGCCGGTTACGCGGGAGCTGACTGCTCATATCCACTCGGTAGCGATGGATGAGACTTCTCTGTACAATGAATGTGAAGATGGTAACCTGGATACCAAGAAGGTGTGGTGGGTTCAGGCAGAAGCAATACTCGGCTTCCTCAATGGATATCAGAAGGATCCTTCTAAGGTTGAATATCTGGAGAGTGCGGGTAAGATATGGGACTTTATCAAGGTCTATATGATTGATCCCAGGGAGGGCTCTGAGTGGTTCTTCGAACTGACGAAGGAAGGTACCCCAATGAGTACCAGAGGAATCGTGGGTCCGTGGAAATGTCCGTATCATAACGGAAGAATGTGCTTCGAGATAATCAACCGTAATATCACATTCTAACATTAGGGGAGCTGCGGTAAGCAGGCTTTGGCGATGCCTCAAGTGAAAGGTTTGTAATTCATTTGGTATGGATAAAAGAGAATGATCGATAAAGGAGAATAGAATGCATCCTAATTATTATGTGGAATTAGCAAAATATGAGCAATTAATCTCGAAGAAAAATGAGAAAAGCAGCATATATACCGGAATGTATGATCGTTTTGAGAATCCGGTATTAACGAATGAACATATTCCGTTGTTCTGGAAATATGACCTGAATGAGGAGACAAATCCCTACTTCATGGAGCGTCTCGGAGTGAATGCTGTCTTCAATTCCGGAGCAATCGAACTGGACGG
Organism: Bacillota bacterium; assembly: GCA_017861355.1. Taxonomy (GTDB): domain Bacteria; phylum Bacillota; class Clostridia; order Lachnospirales; family Lachnospiraceae; genus Mobilitalea. The sequence goes on along the minus strand of JAGFXQ010000119.1, from coordinate 420 downwards.
TAAGTATTATCTGGTAGCCAGAATTGAAGGAAATGACAGAAAATCCTTCTTTGGAGTTGCAGAAAGTGACAGTCCGATTGATGGCTTTCATTTTTGGGATTATCCGATTGAACTTCCAGACACCTGCAAATACGAAACAAATGTATACGATATGCGTCTGACAAAGCATGAAGACGGTTATATCTATGGTGTGTTCTGCTCGGAGAGTAAGGATACTGCGAACGCTGATTTATCCGCTGCAGTTGCTGAAGCAGGAATTGTAAGAACCAAGGATTTGAAGACTTGGGAGAGATTAAATAATCTGAAGACTTTGCAATCCCCACAGCAGAGAAATGTACTGCTACATCCGGAATTTGTGAATGGAAAATACATGTTCTATACCCGTCCGATGGACGGCTTTATCGAGACCGGTTCCGGCGG